>JBFFHG010000444.1:0-4169 GCA_041557055.1 Desulfosarcinaceae bacterium | reverse complement strand
TGCGATTTATGACCGGAATGGCGGGGTATGTCCCGAGCCAAGCGTCCGTATCAACACCCGAAATGGGGATTTCGCCATCTGGGAATAATGGCATATGGAAAAGATGAATACCATGCAACCTCTGTTTTCCAATTTGTCGGAGCGTCTTGCCGGCTTGGAAGAACTGGCGGAAAATTTCTGGTGGAGTTGGAATCCGGATGCACGAATGCTTTTCAAGACACTCGACCGACAGGCGTGGCGGTGGGGTTCATGTATACGGAGGGTTGTTTCCGGCAACAGATTCGAGATGACGGTTGGCAGTAGAATCTGGTTGTGTCCATCAACCGCGAGGCCGCACCGATTTCCAAAGTGATGGACAAGGCCCGCCGGCAGCTCCTCATCAAGGTGCCGTTGACCGATCCACCCATCCTATGTCGCGGTATGGAAGGTCGCCGTTGGGCGTGTCTCTATCTGATGGACACGGATGTCGGAATCAACGAGCCTTGGAACAGAAGCATCAGCGCCTGACTCTACATCGGCGATCTTGAACAACGCCTGCGCCAGGAAATCGTCTTAGGGCTTGGTGGCGCCAAGGTGCTCAAGACTTTAGGCATAGATCATTAAAAAAAGGTAAAACTGATTGATGCCATCAGGGAGCGCACACGCCAACGCTGGGCCAGGGGAGATGCCAGCCGCCTCTCAAGGACCGCTGGCGCCCCATCCAGATCATCTTTGTCGGCAAAGTCCACAAAACCGAAGCTCAAGATCTGCAAAAGCAGGAGCATACAGAAGAACGAACAATCGCTGGACGGTTTTTTATTCCGCTGACCGATATTGTAGAAAATAAAGAAAATCTGGTTATAACGATGGATCTGCCTGGGGTCAAGAAAGAGGATGTGAACATTAAATTGGAGAATAACATCCTTGAGGTTGAAGGCCGGATTGATTATGCACTCTATGAAAAACTCAATCCTGTGTATACCGAATACAACATAGGCAATTTTGCACGAAGGTTTACCGTCTCCAATGCGGTGGACACCAGTAATATCGAGGCTGTTCTTAAAAATGGTGTCCTGACCCTGATGTTGCTCAAGGTGCCTGAAGCAAAACCGAGGCAAATATCTGTCAAATAAAATACTCAGTAGGAATGTATCGCGATTGCTCCCGCGTACCAACGTTTCTACTGAAATTAATTTCTTCAAACTCTATTTTAATGACGAAGGATTATTGTCGATCGATAACAAAGCCGGAGAAAAACAATGGGCCAATATAATCTGGAACGCATCTTCAGACCGCGCCATGTCGCGGTGGTGGGCGCCAGCGAAAAAACGGGAACCATCGGCAACGCCCTGATGAAAAATCTTATAAACGGCGGGTTTTCCGGGACGTTGCTGCCGGTGAACCCCAAACATAAAATCATCCACGGGCAGGCGTGCTTCGAATCGGTTTCCGTTTTGGAAGCGGGAGTAGACCTTGCGATTATCGCTACGCCGATTCGTAGCGTTGTCGATATCGTGAGCGAATGCGTCGAAAAAAAGGTCGGCGGCGCCGTTATTATTTCGGCGGGGGGCAAGGAGATCGGCGAACAGGGCCGGGAGATTGAAGAAAAGATCCGGCGCATCGCCTATGGCGGTCGGCTTCGTGTCGTGGGGCCGAACTGCTTGGGCGTCATTCGGCCCGGCGCGAACCTCAACGCCAGTTTTGCGTCCGAGATGCCCTTGATCGGAAATCTGGCCTTTGTATCCCAGAGCGGCGCCATTTGCACGGCGATTCTCGATTTGGCCTTGAAGGAACGCATCGGTTTCAGCCATTTTGTCAGCATCGGCTCCATGCTGGACGCTGATTTCGGCGACATGATCGATTATCTCGGCAATGATCCCTCGGCAAAAAGCATTCTATTGTATATCGAAAGCCTGACGAATTTCCGCAAATTCATGAGTGCCGCGCGATCCGTGTCCCGGGTCAAACCCATCATCGTCCTTAAATCCGGTAGGAGTGCCGCCGGGGCAAAGGCCGCCGCTTCGCATACGGGCGCCATGGCCGGAGAAGACGCGGTATATGACGCCGCCTTCAAGCGCGCCGGCATTGTACGGGTGGACAGCATCGAAGAGCTTTTCGACTGCGCGGAGTTGATGTCCAAGCAACCGCGGCCGAGCGGCCCCCGGCTGGCGATTCTCACCAATGGCGGCGGGCCGGGCGTGATGGCCACCGATACGCTCGCCCGGTATGGACAAGAGCCGGCACCGCTTGATCCTGAAACCATGCAGGCGCTGGACGCGTTCCTGCCACCCTTCTGGAGCCGGGGCAACCCCATCGACATCCTTGGTGATGCTTCAGCGGAGCGGTTTGGACGCGCCCTGGAGATCTGCTTTGACTCCCAGAACCTGGACGGGGTGCTTGTCATTCTTGCCCCTCAAGCCCTTACGGCCCCCCTTGCAGTAGCCCAGACGCTGGCCGCCGCTGTGAAAGAGCGCCGATATCCGGTATTCACCTGCTGGATGGGCGGTAAAAGCATCGCCAAGGCCGTGGACATTTTGAATGAAGCGGGGATTCCGACCTATGATACGCCGGAACGGGCGGTCCGGGCATTTCTATATATGGTTGACTATGCCCGCAACCTTGAAACGCTTTTGGAAATTCCAGCGAAAATCACCCGCCACATGGTGTTCGATCAGCAAAAAGCCCGTCAATTGCTTTCCACAGCGCCTGCCCGGAGATTTATGCCCGAAACGGACGCCAGGGAAATGCTCACAGCCTATGGCCTGCCCGTGATCCGGACGGAAATCGCCGAGACCGAGGCGCAAGCCTCGCGTATTGGCCGGAAAATGGGTTACCCGCTGGTGATGAAAGTGCACTCTGCCGACATCACCCATAAAACCGACGCCGGCGGTGTCCGTCTGGATCTGCATTGCAATGCGGATGTTGGCCGGGCTTACAACCAAATCCTATCCTCGGCCCGTCAATACAAACCCGATGCCCGGATTGAGGGCGTAACGATTCAGCCCTATTTTTCAAACCCGGATTTTGAAATTTTGCTGGGCGCCAAGCGTGACCCCAATTTCGGTCCGGTGATTCTTTTCGGTATGGGCGGGATTTACACGGAAGTATTGAAAGACCGGTCTCTGGGACTTCCCCCCATGAACCGATTGCTGGCCCGGCGACTCATGCAGGAAACCAAAGCCTACACCCTGTTGCAAGGCTACCGAAACCGCCCCGCCGCCGACATGGAACTGCTGGAGGAGATGATTATCCGGCTCTCTCAACTTTTGATCGATTTTCCCGAAATCGCGGAACTGGACATGAATCCCGTTCTGATCAAGGACGGCAAGCCCGTTGCGGTGGATGCCCGGATACTGGTTTCGCCGCTTGGGGTGCCTTCCTCCCTGCACTTGGTCATCGGGCCGTATCCGGAGGAGGAAGAGTCCCATATGGTCGGCGTTGATGGACGCCCGATTTTTATCCGGCCCGTCAAGCCCGAGGACGCCCCGCTTTTCACGGCGTTGTTCAAGGTGCTTTCGCCCACCACGATCTACTATCGTTTTTTCGGGATGTTAAAGGAATTGAAGCCCGAGATGCTGGCCCGCTTCACCCATATCGATTACGACCGGGAGATCGCGTTGGTGGCCATTGATGAAGATTCGCAAACCGATAGAATGCTGGGGGTCGCCAGAATCATCGGCGATCCGGATGGGAAGACGGGTGAATTCGCCGTTTTGGTGGGGGATGCCTGGCAAGGCAAGGGCATTGGATCCAACCTGCTGGAAAAATGCCTGTCCATTGCCGAAAAACAGGGCTTTGAAACGGTACACGGCGTCGTGCTGCATGAGAATCGGAACATGCTCGCGCTCGGGAAAAAGCTGGGGTTTGAGATTAAAAGAGACTCCGAATCCGAAGAGAATAGGCTGGTTATTCATTTTCATAAATGCTGAGCTGAGCATTTAAAGGGGGATTAACACAATGGCAGCAAAAGAGATAAAATATGGTGCAATGGCAAGAGCGAAGATGATGAAAGGTGTGGACGCTATGGCCGACGCGGTGAAAGTGACCCTTGGGTCGAAAGGTCGCAATGTTCTCATTAATAAACCCTGGGGTTCGCCCAAAATCACCAAAGACGGCGTAACCGTCGCCAAAGAGATAGAACTGAAAGACAGATTTGAAAACATGGGCGCCCAGATGGTCCGGGAAGTGGC
>JBFFHG010000443.1:0-4174 GCA_041557055.1 Desulfosarcinaceae bacterium | reverse complement strand
GCTCAATCAAAAACCGGCGGTGGCTCTCCACATCTTCAAAATCGGCATCGCGAACCGGCCGCAACCGGGACGCCAGCTCGATCTCGCCCCGCGCAAACAACCATCTTGAAAAATCGTTGCAGTGACAGTGGTGAACAAACACTTCGGCCGGAATGAGGGGCAATTGTTTTTCCAGTTCTCTTAAATTGCCTGCCTGCCCGATTGTGCGGCCATCGGGCAGGCAGAAGCCGAAAGGGCCGAATCCCAGGTGTTTGAGAAAGAATGAACGGACCTCGGAGAGCAGGGTCGGTGAGTTCTTGTCGATAAAAACAGCCGGAATCCGTTCGGCCTTGGCCCGGTTACAGGGTTCATTGCTGAGCAGCAGCAGGGGAATATCAAAGTGTTGTTGTTTGATATGGGTCAAAAGATCAACACCGGCAACGGCCGAAAATTGTTGCTCTCTGGGAAAACGCACATCGGATATGACACCCAGCACATAGGGTTCATATCGCTGAAACAGGGTCAGGGCCTGTTCGTAGGTGCCGGCGATCAGAATTTTGGGCCGCGCGCGCATGGCCAGCAGGCGGTGGTCTTCGTTGAGGCCTTCTCCGATAACGGCCTGGGTTTGGCTGACCAATTCCCGATAGAGCAGCGGCAGCAGGGCCGACAGGTATTCCGGTGAATCGTCCACCAGAATGATGACCCGGATCAGGGCGGAGCGGGTATCGTGATCGACATTGTTATGGTCCTCCACGCTCTTGATCAGCGCCAGCAAAAGGTTGGTGTCGCCGTTCCAGATAAAGGAGCGGTCAAAAGGCGAACAGTCACTCTCCTCGGCCGACAGATCGAACTCACCGGATGGGCAATGGCAGAGCCGGATAATGGGCAGGCGCGGTGCCGCCTGTCTGATTTTGCAAGCGATGGCGGCGGCATGGTCGTCGGGGACCTGGGGCATGCCGATCACCAGATCAAAGGGATGTTTTTCCAGGACCGCTTCGGTGGCGGCCGCCGAAGCCACCCAATGCAATCTGGGCGGGTGGCTCAGATTCAACCCGCGGTATTCATTGATGATGGCCTCGGACAAACGGCAATCCTCCTCCATGATCCAGGCGTGGTAGGGGCTCGATATCAACAGAATTTCGCGCACCTTCCACTGCATCAGATCATGGAAAAGTTTAAAACGCGGATCGAATTGCTCCACGATGCTATCGAATCCGGGCGCCATCGCCATCTCCAACAGGGATGCCCGGCATCCATCCGGATGCAGTTGCTCATGGGCCGTTGGGACGATTTTGTCGCGTTTTTTGTCCATTGTTGAGATCAGACCGTCCCCTGATCAATCATGGCCTCGGCCACCCGTACGAATCCGGCGATATTGGCCCCGTGAACATAATTGCCCGGCTGGCCATACTGTTCTGCGGCCTCCAGGCAGGTGCGATGGATGTTATGCGTGATCATCTTCAAGCGTCCGTCCACCTCCTCACGGCTCCAGGACAGCCGCATATTGTTCTGGGCCATTTCCAGACCGGCCACGGCCACGCCGCCGGCATTGGCGGCTTTGGCCGGACCGTAAAGAATGCTCTTCTTGTCGGTGAGCAACGCCATGGCGTCGGCCGTGCAGGGCATGTTGGACCCCTCGCAAAAAAGCTTGATGTGGTTGTTGATCAAATTAAACCCATCCCGCAGCCCGATCTCATATTCCGTGGCGGCCGGAAACACACAATCGGCCTTATGGTTCCACAACGGGTTATAGGGCAACCCGGGATCCACGGCAAAATACTCCGCGCGGGGATATTGCCGGACATAGGCCTCAAGGGAGCCGCGACGCTCGTTTTTGAGCTGTTTGACAAACGCCAGCTTATCCACATCCAGTCCGGCCGGATCATGGATATGACCGCCGGAATCCGACAGGGTCAGGACTTTGGCATCACAGCCGATCAGTTTTTCGGCAATGGCCTGAGCCAGTTTGCCGGAGCCCGATACCAGGCAACTCATGCCTTTCAGGGAGAGCCCCGCGCGGGCCAGCATTTCGCCGGCAAAGTAGACACAGCCGTAGCCGGCGGCTTCCGGTCGCAGCAGACTGCCGCCCCAACCGAGGCCTTTTCCGGTGATCACACCGGTAAAGGCGTTGGCCAGTTTGCGGTACATGCCGAACAGGTAGCCGATCTCCCGGGCACCAACGCCGATGTCACCGGAAAGCACATCCGTGTCAGCGCCGATATGCCGGTAAAGCTCACGCATGTAACTTTGACAAAATCCCATGACTTCGTTGTCCGATTTTCCCTTGGGATCAAAATCCGATCCACCGGCGGCGGCTCCCAACGGCATGGTGGTCAATGCATTGGCAAAAATCTGTTCAAAGGCCAGGAATTTGATGATGCTCTGACTCACCGAAGGATGAAAACGCACACCGCCCTTATAAGGTCCAAGCACGGAACTCATCTCCACGCGATAGCCGCGGTTGATCCGCACACGCCCCTGATCGTCAGTCCAGGGAACCCGAAATGTGATTATCCGTTCAGGCTCTACAAGGCGTTCGACGACAGCTTCACTGTGGTAGCGCGGATTGCTCTCCAATACCGGCAACAGACTCTGCAATGAATTTTCAACCGCCTGGCGAAACTCTTTTTCATCTGCATCCCGTAATAAAATCAGTTCCATGTCCTGAGCCATTTTTTCCTCTTCGTAATCCATTTATCGCCCGCCCTTGAGGGTGAGCTGTTAGAAACGGTCTTGCCGGGCGTCAAAAGCCCTCCCTGCGCCTGAAATGCACGGGCGGCTGCCGACACCTTTCAGATCATACACATAACCGGATTCATCCGCAATGGGGACGAACTTTCCGCCCGGTGCGTCGTTTTTTGGGCCCCGCAAGTCCCCGCGCTGCCGCAACCCGAAACGGCCATGGTTTTGCCGGTCATCGTCCGGCCCATAGCGGACAGCGTCCGCTTACCGGTCCATGCCGCTCATGCACAAATATTTAATTTCCATATATTCATCAATACCGTATTTGGACCCCTCTCGGCCGATGCCCGACTGTTTGACACCGCCAAAAGGCGCAACAGCCGTCGACAGAATCCCGGTGTTGATGCCCACCATACCGTATTCCAGCCCTTCGGCAACCCGCCAGATACGGCCCATATCCCGGCTGTAGAAATAGGACGCCAACCCGAATTCGGTATCATTGGCCATTTTGAGGACTTCCGCCTCGGTCTTGAATCGGAACAGGGGCGCCACCGGTCCGAAAGTCTCATCCAAAGCGATCTCCATTCCAGGCGAAACATCTCCCAGAACCGTGGGCTGGAAAAAGGCGCCGCCCAGGCTGTGACGCTGCCCCCCCGCAAGGATACAAGCGCCTTTGGACAGGGCATCCTGAATATGGCTTTCAACTTTCAGGACCGCATTGCTGTCGATAAGGGGCCCTTGCTGGACGTCGGCCCGGAATCCATCCCCGACTTTGAGATTTTGAACGGCCGCGGCAAACTTCCCGGCAAACGCGTCATAAATGCCGTCCTGAACAAGTATCCGGTTGGCGCAAACGCAGGTCTGACCGCTGTTGCGGAATTTGCAGGTCAGGGCGCCCTGAACCGCTGAATCCAGATCGGCGTCTTCAAAAACGATGAAGGGGGCATTGCCGCCCAGTTCAAGAGAGACTTTCTTGACACTGTCGGCGCACTGGCGCATCAACATGCGGCCTATTTCAGTGGAACCTGTGAAGCTGAGCTTGCGAACCACAGGGTTTTGGGTAAATTCCCGGCCGATGACAGAAGACCGGCCGGTGACCACATTGAGGACCCCGGCGGGAATGCCGGCCCGGTTCGCAAGTTGGGCCAGTGCCAGGGCCGACTAGGGCGTCTGCCCGGCCGGCTTGACCAGCATGACGCATCCGGCGGCAAGGGCCGGGGCGGCCTTGCGGGTAATCATGGCCGCCGGAAAATTCCAGGGGGTAATGGCCGCACACACACCGATGGGCTCTTTGAGGACCACGATCCGGGTGTTGTGCTGAAGGGCGGGGATGGTGTCTCCGTAAACCCGTTTGCCCTCCTCGGCAAACCACTCGATGAACGAAGCGGCATAAGCGATCTCATCCACGGACTCCGCCAGGGGCTTGCCCTGCTCGGCCGTCATAATGGCAGCCAGATCCGCCTGGTTGGCCATGACCAGATCAAACCAGACGCGCAGCAATGCGGCGCGTCCG
>JBFFHG010000442.1:0-4194 GCA_041557055.1 Desulfosarcinaceae bacterium | reverse complement strand
TCGACAATCAGAATCTTCGGCAAATGATTCATTTTTTATCCCTGTTTGCAAAAGGCTCGGTGACCGGAAAAACGACCTTAATATCCTCATCAAGCATTCCTTGCAGATCATGAAGCATGCCGAGAAAAATGATTCCGGTTTCATCGCGGCCCAGTGTGCTGTTAATGCGTTTGGAAATGAATTGATCTCGTTTTTTCAATAAAACATCGGCTTTTTTGTGCCGATCGCGGAGGGCGGCGGTTCCTGCGGCACCAAACCGGCCGGACACTGTTTGCTTGACCAAGCGGTACTCGGCAAGCAGCAGTTCGGCAGATTCGGTACCCATGAGCATTGCCCCCTTGCGGATCAACTGCACAAGCAAGCGATGATTGCGACTGCCGGTATCGGCCAAATCGGTAACGATTTCCATTTCCCGGCTGCATACGGGCAGACCGTCCTGATACAGCCGCACCTTTTCAAATGGCAGTTCCATAACATCAATCGCCTGCTCGATGGCTGTCCATATCCGGTTCACCATCTGATCCTTTTGTTTCAGCGATTGCTTCCCAAGGATCTTCACCGCCGCTTGGCGGATGGATTCGCCCAGATTGCCCATGTCTTGCGGCGTATGAATAATAGGAAGATAAATCAGTGTTCTTTTTTCCACGCAATTCTCGATTCGAAAGGATATGGCTGACAGACCATGGTGCGGATTCCATACATCCATGGCGTCGACTCAATGGTGCGACGATATCGCGCCCCACCAAACCCTGAATTACGAGAGGATACCGCCCTCGCAATGCGGTACAGCAATAATTGAACCAGGCAGGATAAAATTGAGATGATTAGCTATTCAAAGTAAGTGAACAATTGGAGTGTTCGATCCGGATATCCATTTTTTATCAACAAATGCATTATCGGCAGAATGACCCAAGAGTTGAGGGCTCAATCTGAAATACAAATCATGACGTACGCTGCAATATTACCGACCGTTATCCGTTGGCCCATTGAACCGTTCGCCATGCCGCGGGGAACGGGCTGAAAATGATTGGGTGGCCATGCCGGGTACAGCGGTTTACAAAACATTTCCGATAACGAACCTTGCAAGATTATGAATCGCTGCGGAGGGGAGTGTTGCAAGCCGGTTGTAACAGGAGAGACACAGATGGAGCGAATTATGGATTTGAATGGTTTCAGCGGTGCATTGTGTTTCGCAGATGTCACACAAATGGATATTGGACAACTTGATTGAATCGATTTGAGCCATTCGATGGCCGGACGGAATCATCCGGGAAGCAGCCGCATCGGTTTGGTCAGGGCCTTGTGGTGCTGGATTGAACCAGAGAAAATCAAATGGCTCGTTATCAAACGGCCGCTTCAAGGCTTTACCCATAATGGACGCATCATCGACAACAACGATCTTTTTTTTCATAACACCTCCAAAGTTTTGGACTGACGTTGTTTACAGGGTCTTGGCGATAGATGAAAATAGGGACTGGTTTTGACCAGCATTTTACATGCCAATTTTGAAAAAAATATAACCGGCTGAATATTTTACATCGCTGACAAGTTTATCATTGATATGCCTCTCGATTTGATTGAATCCTTGCTGCTCTTGTTCTCAAATTGATAGTTTTGGTATGGCATCATTCCGAAATGCGGGTTTGCAAGTCCGCCATGGATTGACAAACCCGGGCCAGCATGAACTTAGGTTGAGAGCAGCGCAGGCGGTTGCAAATCTTGGAGTTTCGGGTTAAAAATTAAAATTCGATAATTAATATTATCCATATAAACAGCCGTTGGCCCATCTTATTCACCATTCAGTTCAGGGGGGCACGCCATGCCGGAACCTACCACCTACTGCGGACCGGGTTCAAAACGAATGGTTCATCTGCGGTCAGGTCTGAATTTGTGCCTTGTCAGTTTCATACCGCGGGAAACCGTGAAAATGGATTTTGAGATCCACGCTGCCTCTCTGCGATTCACCTTTTTAATTGAAGGTGGTGGATATATGGAACGGCGCGTCTCAACCGGAAGCGCTGTTACAAAAAAGGTCCTCCCAATTGAACGTTGCAGCTCGGTCTCTTTTTACCCTGAGTTAGAGGGCAGTGTCTGTTTTCCAGCCGCTCATCGCCACTCCCATCTGACGATTCAAATCTCCCCATCCTTGCTGAATACCTTTATAGGAGGCCATTTCCGGCGAATTCCATATGATCTTGGGGCAATATCCCATGGATGCAACACCATCGATTTTTTCCACAAAGGGCCGCTTTCCCCTGTGATGGATGCAACAATGCACCAATTATTAAACTGCCCTTATTCCGGACCGCTGGGAAAAATATACCAGGAGGGCAAGGCCATCGAACTTGTCGCTCATAAACTGGCGCAAATAGAGGTTGGCACCATGGCTTTACCTGCATCAAACCAATTGCGATTGGATGAGATCGAGCGGGTGCATCACGCCAAGGAGATTTTGATAAGCGATCTTGAAAATCCTCCCAGGCTTTTCGAACTGGCGCGTGCCGTGGGAACCACCCATACCCAGTTGAACATCGGATTCAGAAAAATATATCGCACCAGTGTTTTTGGTTACCTTCGAAAAATTCGGCTTGAAAAAGCCAGGCATCTTCTGGAAGAGGGCGGCCTGAATGTCACTGAAGCGGCTCTCGCAGTCGGATATAACAGCCTTTCATCCTTTTCCCGGGCTTTTTCAGCTCATTTTGGTTTAAAACCGTTGAGTTATTTGAAAAAAGATCGGTTCGAATCGATCAGAATGTAACCAGGCTGAAAAGATGCTCGTCGACCATGGCGTGGCGAACTGAAATTTGATTTCCATCCAAGTGACACAGGCTTTGGGTTCTGTTTGTATCCGCTACCCGAACCCGATGCCAGGCTTCAGCCAGATCCATGCCGGCAGCTTTGGCCACGGCTTCTTTGGTGGACCAGATTCGCACAACGGCTTCTATGGATTGTTGCGCCATGCGCTGTTCTTCGGCATTCATAAAGACTGAGCAGGCGTTGAGGTGTTTTTCGAGCAATACTTCCACATCAACCCCCAGGGGTCGGGGGGCGCAGGCGGCAATGGCAAACCGCTTGTCATGGGACACTGAGCAGCACATGGGCAATTCACAATTCCCATGACGGAAACAGGGCAGGGGGGAGTCCTTTTGAACGGTTTCGATATCCCAGGCTTTGGCTGTCCAATCTTCGCCATGGCATCGCCGCCAGAGACGTTTCAAGGCCAATCTGGCGGCCAAAAAGCTTCGACGGCGTTTGGTCCCCATTTTTTCAAAACGTTCTCTTTCCAGGGGCGTTAAAATCCCCTGCGCAAAAGGTGCCACGGCATCCAGCGCGATGATGGTCATTGCCTGACAATTTTGTCTCAGATTGGCCAGGGGGTCGGCTTCATCTTTACGAACGATCCATTTGCGCGGTTTCAGATTCCCGCCGCTGACATCACGCATCTGCACGCCTTTGGCAATTTCGCAGATTGCGCCCGTTTCATCCACTATGCGGATATCAAAAACAAGAAGATCATCCGTCATTTTTTGAGGTGAGATTCGTCCAAAGTAAATTTTACCCGGAGACGTGGGCATGATGATGGTTCGACATTGGATGGCCACCGGGAAAGCCACGATCGCCTTAAAGTGCTGAGCCCAGACGCAGGCGGCATGAAAGGCGGCATCCAAAGCATATGGCGATCCCAGGCAAAGGGTCTCATGGGTATGGCGTTGCTGCGGCGGGATTTTAATCTGTGCCAAAGCGCCGTCCGCGCTGATATAAAGCGGGGCTTGAATGTTGCGGAAGGCGGGGCCGAAAGGGACCAACTCAGCATAAATCGATGCAGGCGAAACCTTTTTGCAGATGCCTTCAGGGACGCAGGCCACATCCAGGGGGGCGTGCATCGGCCGGGGATCGCAATTGGAAAAAGTGAGCTGAACGTGGATTCTGGTGCGTGTAATGGCCGTTTTTCGCGCCCTGCTGCGGGTGATCAGAGAGATTTGCCATTGGGCGTTTTGGATCTTTCGAAGTTCAGCAAAGGCGTTGAGTTGCTCTTTACCAGGATCCATGAAGAGGAACTTGTCAAACCGAACATTTGTGATGTGGCGGGCCTCCAAATGGGGATGAATCTCTTTGGCGGCGCGGATCAAGGCCTCCATGGCTTCCACTGCCGGAAGAACCGGTCGGCCCTGAAAATGGTGATCCATCAGAAAG
>JBFFHG010000441.1:0-4199 GCA_041557055.1 Desulfosarcinaceae bacterium | reverse complement strand
GGGGCTTGAGAAAGCGCTTGAGACCCTGTCCGGCGTTTATGACCGCAGCAGCGGTATTCAGATCAAGCGATTGGGAAAAACCCTCGGATTCAACACCACGGAGGGCTTGCCGGAGGTGCTTTTGAAAATGCCCGAAGCCGATCTGGAGGCGCTGCTGGATGCCGTCGCGGTCAACTGGCTGGCCAACGACGGCGTATGGTTCCAGGCCGTGGAGTTTGCCCACGGCATGAACGACGCCAAACGTTGCAATGACTCCTGTTGGGGACATTTTTCACCTTTTGAGGCGGCAACCGTTGCCAAATTCCTGGGGCTGGAAAAGCGCCCGGGATTGGAGGGGTTGAAACAGGCTCTCAATTTCCGCCTGTATGCGCGCATCAATGTCCAGAGTTTTCACGACGAAGGCCCGGAGAGCTTTGTTTTTCAAATGAACGCCTGCCGGGTTCAAGATGCCCGCAAACGAAAAGGCCTTGATGACTATCCTTGCAAATCCGGCGGTCTGGTTGAGTACACTTACTTTGCTGCCGGTATCGATCCGCGGATCAAAACCGAATGCGTGGGTTGCCCGCCTGACAGCCATCCGGACAGTTGGTATTGTGCCTGGCGTTTTTCCCTGAAGGAATAGAGGCCGCTGCGTGCGGCCGGGATTGATTTTCAACTGCCTGACAGCAGAACAAAGGAGAATTTCATGCAACTGCCCACATTCCAAGTCGGTCAAACCACCATCGGGCAACTGGTTGATTCGGTGGCTGAGCAATTCGGCGCAAACAATGCCGTTATATATCACGAAAGGGGAATCCGCCACAGCTATGCCCAGTTCCGGGATATCTGCAACGATGTGGCCAAGGCGTTCATGGCATTGGGAATTGAAAAAGGCGACAAGGTAGCGGTTTGGGCCAACAATGTCCCTGAATGGCTCTATTGCCAATTCGCCACCGGAAAAATGGGCGCTGTGCTCGTTACGGTGAACACGAACTACAAAGCTTTTGAATTGGAATATTTGATGAAACAGTCCGATGCAAAGGCCCTGGTGATGATCGGCGGTGTTCGCGAGGCGGATGAGTACCTCGACGTTGTTTATGCCGTTTGTCCGGAGTTGAAAGCGTGCCAGCCCGGCCGGTTGACCTCTGAGAAACTGCCCTTGCTCAAGAGTGTCGTTTTTGTCGGTGACGGCAGCCAGCCTGGCATGCTTCCCTGGGACGAACTGCTTGAACGCGGGCATGGGATAAGCGATGACCAGCTTGCTGAACGTCAAAAGTCCCTTGATCCGGATGATGTTATCAATATGCAATATACTTCCGGGACAACCGGTTTTCCCAAGGGGGTAATGCTCACCCATACCAATATCATCGGTAACGCAAAAAGCCTGGGCGCGTGCATGCGCCTGTCCGCTGAAGACAACCTGTGCATTCCGGTTCCTTTTTTCCATTGCTTCGGTTGTGTGTTGGGAACCCTTACCTGTGTGGTTTCAGCCGCCTGCATGTCACCGGTGATCCAATTTAAACCGGAAGTGGTTATGGAAACCATCGCGGCTGAAAAATGCACGGCCGTTCACGGCGTGCCCACCATGTTCATCGCCGAGTTGGAGGAGATGGAAAAGAGGGCCTACGATACCTCCAGCCTGCGCACCGGCATTATGGCCGGCTCTCCCTGCCCGATCGAGGTCATGAAAAAGGTGGTCGATCGGATGGGCGCCTCCGAAATGACCATTGTGTACGGCCAAACAGAAGCTTCACCCGGCATTACCCAAACCCGCACAGAGGACTCATTGGATCTGCGGGTGAGCACGGTGGGACGCGCGCTTCCCGATGTCGAGGTGAAAATTGTCGATCCCTGTGCAGACAACACCCCTTTGCCGCCCGGCCGGCAAGGTGAACTTTGCACCCGCGGCTATCACGTCATGAAAGGCTATTATAAAATGCCGGAGGCTACGGCTGAGGCTATTGATGGGGATAACTGGCTGCATACCGGGGATCTGGCGGTCATGGATGAAAACGGTTACTGCAAGATCACCGGTCGCATCAAGGACATGATTATCCGCGGCGGAGAGAATATCTACCCAAGGGAAATTGAGGAGTTCCTCTATACCCATCCCCAGGTTCGCGATGTCCAGGTGGTGGGCGTGCCCAGCATCAAGTACGGGGAAGAGGTGGTCGCCTACCTTCAGATCAAAGACGGCAAAGCTGTCACCCGGGAACAAATGCGGGAATATTGCACTGGTAAAATCGCGTTCCACAAAATACCAACCTGTTTTTTCTTTGTGGAATCGTATCCCACCACCGCTTCGGGTAAAATCCAAAAATATAAATTGCGCGAACAGGCCATTAAGTGCTTGAAACGGGAGGGCGCCGTCCATATCAAGACCGCTTAGCGTATGCCGTCAATAAACAGGAGAGGGCGCAGTCGGGTTCACTCTGCGCCCTTCTTACGTTGCGGCGCGGCATGCTTTGCAGCAACAGGTAAATGCAAGCCCGCGCGTTATCCATCAAAACATCTTCATTGGGATGGCATTCGGAAAAATGGGGGCAATCGCCATGTGCTGGATGGGGATTGCCCTGTCGCCCTTTGCAGTGATCAGCATTCCTGTTTCAAGGTGGTGCTGCGGAAAAGATTTAATCCCGTAAATGATAATAATTTTCGCCCGGGATTGGGGGGTTCGGATTTAATGCGCCGGTTGCAGCCAGTGCGGTTCCCTCCCTCTCTTGCGTTGAATTATGATGCGTTGCGTCCATTGGCACGATTCGTTTTTTTAGGCGAAAGCCAGGCAAAGGCCCCTTTATTGGCCCGTCCGGTCGCTTTGGGTTTGGGCGCTCTTCTCGCTCCCATCGGTTGCTGCCGATTTGGGCGGGGTGTCGGCCTTTTTCCCTGTGATACCGAAGGCGCATCATAATTGAAATCCGTCAGGGTGCGTTGTTCGACACAGCTGCCGATGGTTTTATTGATGGCCTTGACCATCGGCGCGTCCGCCTCGGTGACCAGGGTAAATGCTTCACCGTTGCGCTCGGCGCGCCCGGTGCGCCCGATGCGGTGAATATAGGCCTCGGGGGTGGCGGGAATATCGTAATTGATCACATGGGAAACATTTGAAACGTCGATGCCGCGGGCCGCGATATCCGTGGCCACCAGGATTTGAAATTCTCCGGAGCGGAAGCTGTTCAGCGCTGCCTGGCGCCGCCCCTGGGACAGGTTGCCCTGCAGCGAGGTGGAGCGGTAGCCGGCCCTGGCCAGCTTTTCACCCAGGCTCTTGGCGCGAAATTTGGTGCGGGTAAACACCAGAACCGATCCGATGTGCGTGTGGTCCAGCAATTTCAGCAAAAGGGCCGTCTTCAGATGCTGGGCCACCGGAAAAAGGGTATGGCTGACGGTCTCCGCCGGTGCGCTGAATCCGATCTGAACCGTAATCGGATTGTGCAGGATGTCATTTGCCAGGCAACGGATCTCTTTGGGCATGGTGGCCGAAAAGAGCAGGGTCTGGCGGTTTTTTTGGGGGACGTGGGCCAGAATGCGGCGAATATCCGGGAAAAAACCCATGTCGAACATCTGATCGGCTTCGTCGATCACCAACACTTCCAGTCGGGAAAGATCGATGGTGCGTCGGCTGATATGGTCCAGCAACCGGCCGGGGCAGCCTACCACAATATCCGCACGTTTGAGGCCCTGGATCTGGGGGGTGATTCCCACGCCGCCATAAACCGCAACGCTGCGCAAGCGGGTTCGGCTTCCCAGGGTCTCGATGGCACCATGAATCTGTTCGGCCAGTTCGCGGGTGGGGGCGATGATCAGCGCGCCCACCCGGCCGCGCGGGGCGCCTTGCGTCCCCCCTTGCTTACCATTGATCAACCGGTTGAGAATGGGTAGTACAAAAGCGGCTGTTTTGCCCGTGCCGGTCTGGGCCAGCCCCATTACATCCAGGCCCTTCATGACCTGGGGAATGGCTTGCGCCTGAATGGGGGTGGGGGTAACATAACCCGCTTTCCCTGCGCCTTCGGCAACAGCGGGGTGAAATGAAAAAGTTTTAAAATTCAAATGAATAAGTTCCTTACTGGAGATCAATACCATTGATCCCGGGTTGTGTTGTTACGGATTTTCCGTTCCCATGCGCCTGCGTGGGAACGCTTCCGAACTCAGTAAACGTGGTTTCAAAATCTCCCCTCAGGTCTGATCCGGGAGTTGGGGATGAGGATTCAATGCTCAAGATACTC
>JBFFHG010000440.1:0-4204 GCA_041557055.1 Desulfosarcinaceae bacterium | reverse complement strand
GTTCAGGATCGGGTTCGAGTTTATGATTATCCTCCGGCATGTGAGCACCTCCTATAAAATTTATGGTGCATCATGCCATGGCCGGTTCTGCTTGTGAAGATGGGGGTAAATTGACGGTTACGTTGATCTGGCAAAGAAGCTGAATCTCGCTCAACCTACAGTAAGTCAGGCAGCCAGAAGAGGACAGAAAATAGCGCGAGATTGGGAATTACGCCTCATAGAAAAGGACAACCAATAATACAATGGACGTCCCGGACTCCCTCCAGCGCCAACTGGATCCTGGGCCAACCCACCAACATCCGCATTGACACCACCGACCCGGGCCCGCCCGGATACCCGGCCCTGCGCGAAACCCGCATGGCCTACGATCCGGCCCGGCCGTGGCTGCTGCAACAGCAACAGGCGGTCTATTGGGAAAATGGCGCCGAACAAACGCTGACCACCACCTATGATTACGATGGATTCGGCAACCCCACCTGGGTCAGCGATCCGCGCAACCCAGCCTGGGGCACCCTTACGGACTACACCGAAAGCAGCGGCATGTTCCCCAGCCGCACCACCAATGCCCTGGGCCACAGTGTTCACCGGGTATTCGACCCGCGCTTCGGCGCCGTGGTGCAGGAGACCCTGAATCCGGATGACGGCGACGCACAGACAACCACCTCCGGTTATGATGAATTCGGTCGGCCGGACATCATCACCTATCCGGACGGCAGCACCAAAGCGTATGACTACAACATCGCGCCCGGCAATCACTACATCCGCGTTTCCGGCACCCTGATGCCCACAGCCACCTCCCACTACGACAACCTGGACCGGGTGATTGCAGAAGAGGTCAATGACGGCGTCCGGCCGATCATCACCGCCACCCAGTACAATGACGCCGGACAGGTATGGAAAAAGTCGATGCCCCATTATTCGGACGCCCAACCCGAGTACACGGTCAACGAATATGACCAGCGGGGGCGCATTTGGCGACAGACCAACCCGGACGGCACCTCCCGAACCATAGATTACAACGGTTTTAGCGAAACCATCACCGACGAGGCCGGCAACGCCAAGATCATCACCAAAGACAGCCTGGGCCGCCTGAAAAAAGTAGAGGAAGCCACCGGCGGCATCACCGAGTACGAGTATGATCTGTTCGGCAACCTGATCTGGATCCAGGACCCGTTGGGCAACCAGACCCAGATCTACTACGACGACCTGGGCCGCAAGATCTCCATGGACGACCCCTACATGGGCCACTGGGAGTACGCCTATGACCCGGCCGGCAACCTGGTGTGGCAAAAAGACGGCCAAGACCGCGTCGTGGCGCTGACCTACGACGAACTCAACCGCCTGAAAACAAAAAACAACCAGGCCACCGGGCGCCAGATCGAATACACCTATGATGAAGTCCGCCCCGGGTTTTTCAACACAGGGGCCCTGACCACCCTGACGGCCACGGAACCCGGCGGCCTGTTCAACACCATTGCTTATAATTACGACCAGATGGGCCGCAGCGTGAGCGAAACCCGCACCATCGACGGGGTCGCCTATACCACCCAGCGTCAATACGATCCGGCCGGCCGGCCGGACATCCTCACCTATCCGGACGGCGTCACCCGCATCGACTACGACTACCACCCCATGGGCCACCTGGAAAAGGTCTTCAAGGTGGAAGCCGACCAGAGCCGGACCCTGCTGGCCCAATACGAAGGGCACAACGCCCTGGGCCAGATCGGCACCCAGACCTACGGCAACGGCGCCACCACCAGCTATGACTACTGGCCGGGCAACCACCGGCTCAAATGGATGCAGACCACGGCCCAGATCTCTCCCGGCGCCTGGGGATCGATCCAGGATCTTGAATACCATTTCGACGCTCTGGGCAATGTGGCGACCATCTCCGACGCCCTCAACGGGGCCAACTATGAATTCGACTATGACAGCGTCAACCGCCTGACCCGGGCCACGGCAACCTGCGCCAACGACCCGGACCGCGAATACGATCAGACCTATACCTATGACCTGGCCGGCAACATGAGCGCCAAGACCGGCAAGGGCGGTTTCCAGGTGCTGGCGTGGCAGGACGCCCAAAAGCACATCCGGCCCGCCGACGTGGCCTTTGAGCAGAACGTCTCGGGCGTGGGCCAGCGGGATATCATCTACAACCAGGACAACAAGCCCACCCAGATCACCTATGAAGGGCAGTCCGCTTCGATCTCCTATGACGGCCAAGGCAACCGCATCAAAAAGAGCGGTTCGGGCCAGAGCGTCATTTACGTGGGCGGCCTCTATGAGATCCGCGGCGCTGAAAGCGTTGCGCACGTCTTTGCCAACGGCAAGCGCATCGCCTCCATCAAGGGCGGGCAAACGTTTTACACCCACGGCGACCACCTGGGCTCCACGGGCGTGGTCACCGACGACAACGGCCTGCGGGTGGAGGAGATCGGCTACCTGCCCTTTGGCGCCACCCTGTTCCGCAAGGCCCACAACAGCGGGTCCTGGACCTCGGTCTACCGCTTCACCGGCCAGGAGTTGGACACGGAATACGCCCTGTACAACTACAACGCCAGATTGTATGATCCGGTCATGGGGCGGTTTATCACCGCCGACACCGTGGTGCCGGACTGGACCGATCCCCAGAGCCTGAACCGCTACGCCTACTGCCGCAACAATCCGCTGATTTATGTGGACCCCAGCGGACATGCAATCGAATGGGTTGCATTGGGTTGGGCTATTTTTTGGGGTGCGGTCGCTGGAGCGGCTTATGGCGGTATCATGGCCGCCACGTACGGCGGCGATATCTGGCAGGGCATGGCCCAGGGGGCCATATCCGGCGCTGTCAGCGGGGCCATGTTTTATTGCGCCGGATCGGCTATCGAAATATACGGGTCCTCGTTGCAATCGGTCACAGGCCTGTCGGAGAACATGGTCAAAGCCGCTGCCCATACGGTGACCGGGGCAGCCTCCGGGGCGGTGAATGCGGCCATTGTGGGAGCGTTGTCCGCAGGACTGGCAAAGGGCATTGGTGAGGGAAAGGAGCTGAATTTTGGCCAACGCGTGGGTGTCGGGGCGGTTACCGGCGGTGTCGCATCGGTGCTGGCGGGCGGAAATTTTGCTGAAGGCGTCATTCAGGGGGCTTGGACTTCGGCTGTGGGTGATATTTGTAATAGGTGGGCGCATAGGGGTATCAACGGAGCCATAGAAACTCTAAAATCTATTCCCAAAGCATTCGGCGAAGCTTGGAATTCTTTTTGGAGTGAAGGAATGGATAGCGTTTTTAATAAACAGGTTTGGGAAACTGGCATTAAACCTGCTATAAAAGTAAACATGATTGCATTTGAAATAATAACACTGCAGTATGGTATTCCTTTGATCTTAGAAGTATTCCCGACACAAACAACTTATTTGGTTTTGAATCCCATGTCGAAATATTCTGTTTTCGAATTTGGCGTTGGTTATTTTATGCTTGGTGGTCCAATGACTCCTGCTGAAGGAGCTGGTTGGGCTCTCAGGCAATACAATGATTTTGCTTTCTCTTTGTTTGATTGAGACGTTTTGAATAAAGCTATCAAAATAAATTGTAGCCTTATGTTACTCCAACATGGTGAGGCATAGTTGAAATGTACGGAAAATTAAATAGAATAGCAATCGGATTCACATTTTTTGTGTTTGGTTTTTTAATAATTATTGAGCCTATTCGGCACGACTCTAAGTTTGATTTCACCTTTAATTTTTCATCTGTTAGATGGACTTTGGGACCTTTTATGTTAATAACTGGAATAGTTATCCTCGTAAATGCATTCAAGCTGAAGTCAGAAAAATTAGAGCCTGTAGTATTGAAATGCCCTAAATGTTACAAAATTTATAATAATTGTGGTGTAATAAGTAGTGGTAAATGTCCTAATTGTGGTGTTGAACTTGAGAGCTTAAAAGGTTTTTTCGAAAGACATCCTAACGCGGAAGTTGATAGAAAATAAAAGGGGTCAATGTGGACGGGGGCATCACATCATCACCCGAGGCATTGAGCGCGGCAGGATATTCCGTGATGATCAGGATCGTGAGGACTTCGTTAACCGTAAGCGTCAATTAAAGTACACCAGCGGTTAGGCGCAGGCACCTATCAAGTCCGGATCAATATACTGCGGCAGCAGTTCACGATAACCATCTTGTTCTTTGACAAGCGGAAGTTGCCTAAAAAGGCATCGAAGATAAG
>JBFFHG010000439.1:0-4223 GCA_041557055.1 Desulfosarcinaceae bacterium | reverse complement strand
TGAGCGACGGCGCGATAGACCGAGTCGTGGGAAGAGACATATCGGGGGGTGACCTCAATGCCGTTTTTGTGGAAATATGCCCGGGGCAGCAACGTGGCGGCAAACGCGGCAGGCGCCGGAAACGCCATGGTCGTGCCGGCCAGATCTGCAATACGCTCGTAATGACTCTCTTTGCGAACGACAACGATGCCCTGGATTTTTTTATTCCGTTCCCTGGCAAAAGCGATGTAGCCCGGCCGGGTGTGAAAGACAGTGTAGTGGTAAGGGTTCATGTAGCCGATGTCGTACGCCCCCTGGGCCATCCGTTGTTCAAAGGCCGGGATATCTCTGGCGGTTTTGAAATGGAGAAGATACCCTGTCTTTTCGGTTAGATAGTCAAGCACAGGACCCCACAGGCGGGCCAGCCGGGTGGCGGACTGCTGGGGTACGATGCCCACACTTAGTTTGATCTGGTGATTGGCCGCGGGCCATTGCGAACTGGCGCGGGACGTTCCAACCCAAAACCCCAGGATCGCGAAAACGGCCAGAACCAGGACCTGCTTTCTTTTGTGCGTCATTTTTTCTCCCTGCATTTGCGCGCCAATCCTGCGGTAATCCTCTCGAAAAATCATGGGTTTTACAGCGAGGCAACGGCGGCATCCACATCGGTCGCCATCGGTATCAACCGGTCCAGCCGGGTGATGCGCAGCATTTGGCGGACATTGCCGGCGGCGCCGCTCAGCCGGCAGGTGCGGCCGTTTCGGGCTGTGTGGCGATGGATTTTCAAGAGCACCATCAGCCCGGAACTGTCCACAAACGACACCCCCTCCAGATCGATCACACAATGCCTGCTTTCCAGTGCGCCCATGATTGCATCCATCTCCAAAAATGGGGCTTGGGCGGCATCAAGGGTTCCGTACAAGCGCAGCAGCAAATAGTCCGGTTTTTGCGTAAACAGGTAGTGGAATTCCGGCTGGCTGCGATTTCCCTGGATCTGTGCGAGCACCTCTTCCGTTGTGCCGCAGATGTGTTCCGCGAAAAGATCATGAATGCGCGACAGCTTCAGGGTGCGTTCCACCGCGGGCCGGATGCCTGTCAGATAAATCACCGCCCCCTCCTCCCGGGCTTGGTTGCGCAGCTTCAACAGGAAGCCGATCCCAGTGGAATCGATAAAGGTGACCCGGCTGAAATCCAGCACGGTCCTTTCGTTCAGCAACGGATTGACGGTCAGCTCGGCGCTCAAGTTCCTTACCGCGCCGGCGTCCAGGGGATCGGCCATATGGATCAATTGGATGGGCAAGGCGCCTGCCGAACGACGCTCCGGGAGTGTGCTTCGGGCCGTCCGCCTGGGATGCAAACCTTTGAACACCAGTCTGCGGTAAACGTAATAGATCAACGGCGGCAGGATCATCAGAGAAAACTTGAAAAGGCCGACCACATAGCGCTTCCAGAGGCGCTTGGGGTCCTGGCTGATGCGGAAGATCCACTCGATCCCCGCCCTTTGCATCCACCGGGGGGCACGGGCCACCGATCCCGTGATAAATTCGAATGTGCCGCCGATGCCGATGGTCACCGGCACCTGCAAGCTGCTGCGGTTGCGTTCGAACCAGATCTCCTGCTTGGGGTTGCCGAAAGCGACCAGCAGAATATGGGCGCCGGAGCGGTTGATTTTGTCGACGATTTGGGCATCGCGGCCTTTTGCATCCGCCAGGGCCTCGCCTTCGATCGCCACAAACGGCGCGTCCGCGCCGGCGATGGTCAATCCGGCAAAGCGGTGTTTCAAAATGTCGGCTGCGCGCCGGCCCACGTCGTCTCTGCCGCCTAAGAAGTAGATCGATTTTTGGCGCTGTGCCGCTTCGCGGGCCAGCATCGGCACAAGGTCCGCGCCGGTGACACGTCCCTTGAGCGGTGTTCCCATCAGCCTGCCGGCCCAGACAATGGGCATGCCGTCGGCGGTCACCAGGCTGGCCTGACGCAGGATTTTGAGCAGTTCGGGATGGCGCGGCCGCGAGGAGAACCAGTTCAGGGTGTTGACCAGAAAATCAACGTTGACCGTAGCCACCAGACGCGGCCGGCGGTCATGGGCGTAGGCGTTGATCATGGCCATGATGCGCCGGACGGTTTCGTCCATGGTCACGTTGTCCACGGGAACGCCCAGAATCACAACGGTTTCATCTGGCATCGGTTTTTCCTCCATGGCCGGTTCGGCCTTTGTTGCGCAGCGGCCGGCCGAGAAGACGGCCGGCCAGGTAGCGCACCACGCCGCAGAACTGGGGGTAGATCACTACCGTGGCATGGCCGGCGTACAAGAGCGCCTCTGCCCAGTTGCATTGCGATTCCGTTTTGATGCGGTGCAGCCGCAAAAACGGCCTGCCGATGATCAGGACGGCCATAACCCCGGCGACAGCCGCATGGCCCATGGCAATGCCGGCCGCCGCCACTGCCGGCGGCAGCAGGGCAACGGCCGAAACGCGCAGCAGCTCCCTGAACCATAACTTTTCCTTGCGATTCACGAAGCGCAGGCCGATCTCGGCATAGGCATAGCCGCTACGGCAGGCGCGTTTCCAGTATTGCCGCCATGTCCCCATGTTGATGTCATGGGTGGTCATGGCCGCATCGATACGTACGATCCGGCCGGCCTGGTGCCGGATGCGGTAGCTCAGTTCGGGGTCCTCGCCGGCCACCAGGCTTTCATCGAATCCGCCGGTCGCCGCCAGGGTCTGCCGCCGGATCAGCACGTCGCCGCCGAAATAGCGGCAAGGACCTGTTTCATAGCGCCACTCCATCTGGGTCAGTTTGTGAAATACATTTTTTTGCGGATACTTTTCGCGCCGCCAGCCGCAAACCGCTGCCACATGGCCGTTCAGCGCGGTCACAGCCCGTTTGAACCAGTGGGGATCGACCGTGGTGTCGGCATCCAGGAACTGGATCAACGGCGCCTGCGCGGCCTTCCATCCCGCATTGCGTCCCCGGCCGGGTGTCGGGTGCGCGTCGTTGAGGGCAATGACTGCAATGCCGCCCAGGCGGCCGGCAATTTGTTCGCTGCCGTCCGTGGACCCGCCGTCCACATAGGTGATGGCGATCAAGTCCTGGGGGTAGTCGGCCGCCCGCACCGACCGGACGCAATCGGCAAGGTGGTTCTTTACATTCACCCCGATGATGACCACGCCGATATGCGGCAGGGATGCGTTCATGGATTTTCCTCCATGATGATGCGCGCGGGGACGCCAACGGCAACGGCATTGTCCGGCACATCAATCAATACCACGGCGTTGGCGCCGATCTTTACATTGTCGCCGATGGTGATGTCCCCCAGGACCACCGCACCGACACCGATGTCCACATTGTTGCCGATACGGGGGGCCGCCGGTTGATCCGTCCGGCGCAGACCGATGGTGACATTGTTGCGGATCACACAGTTGGCCCCGAAACTGGCAAATCCGCTGATGATGATCCCACCGAAATGGTCGATGCGCAAATTGGGGCCCACGGCCACTTCACAGGGCAACTCGATACCGGTCACGATCTGGACCAGTTTGAACAGAATTTTATAGATGAGCGAAAAGAGTTTGCGGACAAAGGGGGTGCTGATGGTGTAGCGCCATCGGCCGAAGCGATAGACGATCATGACCCAGAAGCCCTGGCAGCTCCAGTTGCCGCCGTAGGTTTGCAGATCGTTGCGGATGTTGTCGAACATGGTGTGCACCATTCTTAGTGTTGTTGGGGATCGACCGCGGGTTGCCCCCGCCCCCAGTTGTCTTCAACCAGGGTGCGGCCGATCAGTTGAATCATCTGCGCGGCTTCGCGGCGTCGATCGGGGGCATCCAAAGCGCGGCGCAGGCGGTGGCGCAGCCAGACAAGGGTCTGCCACCCCGCCTCGATCAGGGCGGCGGCCGCCACATACCCCCAGCCGTACCATTTTCGGTAGTACCGGAATTCACTGGTCAGCCGGATCGAAATCATCTGGCGGCCTTTGGCCGAAACCCTGCCGTGGCTTTGCAAGGCGCTCTGCCCGCCCAGGTGAACCACGGCGGCGCAGGGGTAGAACACCACATCCCAGCCTGCGCGGCGGGCTGCCAGGCAGTAATCGATCTCCTCGAAATACAAAAAATAGCGCTCGTCCAGCAGACCGACCATGGCCATGGCCTCGCGGCGGATCAGGAAAAAGGCGCCCACCACCCATCCCACCGAGCGCGGCGCGCCATGATCCCACCATGAATAATCCACCCGGCCGAAAAACCTGG
>JBFFHG010000438.1:0-4225 GCA_041557055.1 Desulfosarcinaceae bacterium | reverse complement strand
TCGGACAAAGGCCTCCATGGCAAAAGATGGAATGTCCAAAGCGCATAAAAGAGCCCCCGACGGGGAGATGATGTTGGCGCGGCGCGGCGCGGCGCACAGAATTTTGACAATCGAGGCAAGATCGTGCGCGCTGAATGCCTGGTCTCCCCAACGGGATTCATAGAGCACCTGGGTATTGATATCAGGGAAGCATAACAGTTCAATAAAGGAGTCAATTTCACTGCCGCCGTTTTCAACCGGAATATCGGCGATGTGGCGTGAGCCGAAAGTCACTTCCAGGAAACGGGCCAACTCATCGGTCAGCACAATACCTTTTTGAAAAATCCCGGCGATCCATTCGGCCAGATATGTCAGGCAGGGGTGATTGTTCATGGTTGAACAATATGGCATATCCGGCATGTTTTCGATATACTTAATAGTTTATGCCCTGCCGGCCGGGCGCCTCGGCGGCCTTGATGTTTAACCGTGCGCAAATGCTTCGATGGCCCCGATCTGGGTTTTAAGGGTCTGCACGGCCTGACTGATATCGTCGAGCCGGTTGTTGCTGGCGTTTTCCTCAATGACTTTGGCGGTGGCGCTTACATCCATCAATCCCAGATTGCCTGCGGCGCCTTTGATGGTATGGGCGCTGCGCATCACCTGGTCGGCATCGCGGCTGACCAAGCCCTCCTGGATTTTTTGGAAATCGGCTGATCCGGTATCGATGAACAGATCGATCAATTCTTTATATTCATCTATTTCCAGTCCCAGGTTTTCCGCAAGTTCCTGAAAGTTCATGACGCCTCCCTCTGCAAGACGTATTTGTTAATCATTTCAAATACGGTCTCCCGTTTAATCGGTTTGGTTATATAGTCATTCATGCCTGATTCCAGGCACATTTCACGATCACCCTTCATGGCGTGGGCTGTCATGGCGACGATGGGTACATCCGTGAAACCCAGGCGGCGAAGTGTCTGGGTTGCCGCCTTACCGTCCATCTCCGGCATCTGAATATCCATGAAAATCAGATCATAGGCTTTTGGCGATTCGGTGAATTTGGCCACGGCTTCTTTGCCGTTGACCGCCACTTCCACCTGATAACCGGCTTTGCCCAACATCATGATCGCCAGTTTCTGGTTTACCGGGTTGTCTTCGGCCAGAAGAATGCGCACCGAGTGCTTCAAGGCTTCACGCACGGAGTACTGGGTGTGCATCTTGCGTCTTTTGGATTCATCCCCTGCTTGTGCGGGCGATTCGCCCAACAGCCGGGTAATCATCTGCAACAATCGGTCGGGGCGCACCGGTTTGGCCAGAAAGCCGTCGAAACCGGCTTTTTCACATTTTTGCGCGTCCCGCTCCAGCGCTGAGGAGAGAACGATAATCACCGGTGGCGTTTTAATGGCTTTGCCAATGGCTTCGACCACCATATAACCGTCCATTTCCGGCATGTTCAGATCGAGCAGGCAGACATCAAAAGGCTCTTTCCGGGCGGCTTGCAAGGTCTCGACCACTTTGGCGCCGCCATCCAGACAGGTCACCGACATCTTCGCCGTGCGCAGAAATTGCTCCAGGATTTTGCGGTTGCCGGCATGGTCGTCCACCACCAGGACGCGCTTGCCTTTCAACTCTCCGGGGACTACCCGAATCGATTGTTGGGTCTCTGTCTTTTCCAACCAGGCGGTAAAATGAAACGTGCTGCCCTTTCCCGGCTGGCTTTCAGCCCAGGCGTCCCCTCCCATCATGGTGGCCAGTTGTTTGCAGATGGAGAGCCCCAGGCCGGTACCGCCGTATTTGCGGGTTGTGGAGCCGTCGGCCTGTTGAAAAGGCTCGAAAATCGTATCGACCTTATCGGCGGGAATACCGATGCCGGTGTCTGCAATTCTGGTATGCAGCTTGACTTTGTCATCTGCCTCTTCCTCAATTTCCAGGGAGAGGCAGATTTCGCCGGTTTCGGTAAATTTGGGCGCGTTGCCCAATAAATTGGTGATGACCTGCCGGACTCGCAGGGGATCGCCTTTGACCAGCGTGGGAACATGGTCGCCAATGCTGCAAAGCAGTTCAATGGGCTTAAGGCCGATTCTGGGCCGGATCAGTTCGCACACGTCAAACGCCAGAAGTTCCGGATCGAATTCGATGCTTTCGAACTCAAGTTCGCCGGATTCAATTTTCGAAAAATCAAGAATGTCGTTGATCAGGGTGAGAAGGGCTTCGCCACTGCGTTTGATGGTGCGGGTGTAATCGATTTGGGTTTCATCCAGCTCGGTTTCCAGAAGCAGATCGGTAAAGCCGATCACACCGTTCATGGGGGTGCGTATTTCATGGCTCATATTGGCAAGGAACTGGCTTTTGGCCTTGCTGGCCAATTCGGCATCCTCTTTGGCTCTTTTCAGTTCATCTTCATTTTTTTTGCGATCGGTAATATTTTCGATGGTCCCGGTGTAGCGGGCGCCTTCATCTGAAAAGACCGGTGAAGAATATACATGGACCCAGAACTCATCGCCATGGTTGGTTTGAACGCGGCAGTCCACGGAAAATTTCTCCATGGCCGCCATGGCTTCTTGCCATTTCTGAACAACCCACGCCTTATCTTTCTCCAATACATAGTCCAGCCAATGGGTGGTCAGGCTTTGAACAAGGTTGATGCTGAAGATTTCCTGATAGCGCGTATTGGTGTAGAGGCAACTGCCATCTTGATCAATTTCAAAAACGCCGAAATGGATGGTTTCGGATATGAGCCTGAAGCGCTCCTCGCTCTCTTTGAGAGCTTCCTGTGCTCTGCGCGTCAGTTCCTGCTCGATTTCGAGCTCATGGATGCGCTTGACAAGTTCAATGAGGGTGGTTTTGCTGGCCATGCAAACCGATTCCTGATTTTTTTCAGAATTCACTGCCATGGGCGGCTTTATCGTAGCCATATTCACGACCGCACCGATTTCCATCATGGTCCTACTGCCACGGTCCCCTTGGATTTACATTAATTTTATAAGGCGGCTTGGTCGCTATTGATACAGTTGATCTTTAGTCCGTGCCCCTTATGCGTTTCATTAACGGGTATATCGGTCACGA
Source organism: Desulfosarcinaceae bacterium (assembly GCA_041557055.1). Taxonomy (GTDB): domain Bacteria; phylum Desulfobacterota; class Desulfobacteria; order Desulfobacterales; family Desulfosarcinaceae; genus JARRKU01. The sequence continues at coordinate 1,183 of JBFFHG010000438.1, read as the reverse complement.
CTGATACAGACTTTAGAAAATGTGCGGCGTTACGGGAAATTCGGCCAATGCGATCGCACACCCCGGAGATTTCGGATTCGGCGTTCAATGCCGCGCGCCGCCGCCATTGAAGCAACGGATTGGCGATCAGGTTCCATGCCGCAGGCGGCTGCATTTGAGCGAACCGTTAAATATACGGGACCATTTTCATCATTAAATCGTGCTTGGGAAGACCGCCGACGATATGTTCTTTGAGCTGACCGGCATCAAAAATAAAGAAGGCCGGGACGCTTAAGATACTATATCGGGAAGCCAGTTGAGGATTGGCATCCACATTGAGTTTTCCCACGCGAATTTGCCCTCTGGTTTCACCGGCCAACTGCTCCACCTGAGGGCCGGTGCTGCTGCAGACACTGCACCACGGCGCCCATCCGTAAAGCAATACCGGTAAAGGTGATTTTAGCACAGTCTGGTCAAAATTGGTATCCGTAACCATGACGCTTCTGCCGGTGTCGATCTCCTGGTGTTGCAAGGCTTGGCCACAGCGGCCGCATTTGGCGCCGGCATGCAGTTTGTCCGCCGGCACACGATTTTTTGCACGGCATTGGCTGCATCGCAAGGTGAACAATCGGGCATGGGATTCATGGGATGAGACGCTCAGCGGCTCGCGGCAGCGGCCGCAGTTGGCGGCACGATTTGCATTGCGGGCCGGGATTCGGTTTTTTGCGCTGCAATGGGGGCATACCACAATTGTGTTTTCCGTCATTTTATCTCCTGTCCGGGCGTTGCATCCTAGATGATAACAATTTTATTAACCGTGTAAACAGAAAGTTACAATTGAATGCCGGCACTGTATCTGTTAAGAAAAAAAGATGATCCGGACGATAAATCAACGCCCCTATTTTTTTGACGGGGGCATTTGTTTTGAATGCCGCCAATGCGGGCAATGTTGCGTGGGCGAGCCTGGAACCATTTACATCTCAATGGATGAAATGAAGGCTCTGGCGGCCCATTTACAGTTGACCCTTGCTGATTTCACGGAACGCCATCTTTATCCCTTCAAAGACAGCTACAGCATCCGTGAAGACAGGCAGGGGCGCTGCATTTTCTTTGACAACGGCTGCACCATTTATCCCCTGCGTCCCGGCCAATGCCGAACTTTTCCTTTCTGGTTCAGTAACTTAAGATCGGAAAGCTGTTGGCG
>JBFFHG010000437.1:0-4262 GCA_041557055.1 Desulfosarcinaceae bacterium | reverse complement strand
GGCTCTTTGAAGCTTTGGAACAATGGATAAGCGGCCCCTCCATGCCGGAATACAAAGAGGAGATTTTCAATCTAATCCAGAGCCATTTGCGGGTAATCTCCGAGCTTTCAGTGGATGACATTCAGATCGAGCCGCCATCAACGGCGTCTATCTGGAAAGAGATGCTGGCCAGCCGGGACAAGGGCAAAAACATGGTCAACAACCGTTCCGGGGCAAACGCTCAGGATAAGCAGATCAGCCAGGAAATTTGCAGGGGGGATTTCAGCCGTAAATACCTTCTGACCGCCCTGTCTGAAAAAACAGCCCAGTGCCTGATCCAATGGAGTGGTAAGGATCTCTATCTCAACGGGCTTGCCGAGCTGCCGCCCCAAGTTGCCAAAATTCTGGTGAAATGGCCTGGAGAGTGGTTGAGCCTAAACGGGCTCAAAGAGATATCGGTGGAGACAGCCAAATATTTATCTCAATGGCCGGGCAAGCGGTTGTCCTTAAACGGTTTGGAAAAGTTATCTCCCCAAATCACGACCCAACTCTCCCAATGGAGGGGCGAACAACTTGAGATGATCGGACTGACATCCATTGGCCACTGGGATAACTACGGCACCCGGCTCTATCTATCGGAAACCTTGCGGCGAAAACTGAATATGTGAAATATGCACTCGGATAATCATGAACATAGGGCACACAAGGGAGATGGCATGCTAAAGGTCAAATGCATCCTGGGTTTCATTGTCAGGTTCGCATTGATCGGACTATTGACCGTTATGGTCACCTGTTTCGATGCGCAAGCCAGCACCAACACAGAGGAACTTCAACGCAAAATTGCGGATATCAGCTTGTTGAAACAGCAGTTGCAGGATCGCAAACAACAGGCGGAATCCGCACTTGAGACACTTCTCAGGCAACAAAAGGAGATTGTGGCCGAAGTTCATGTTCTTTTGAAAAGTCTCAATATCAGCTCTTTTGATGAAGCCCAACAGCATCTTCGCCTGCGCTACGATATCGAGCTTCTTAGAACAATAACGGCCTATCGCCAGGGATTTGAAACAAAAATACGTTTTTACCAAAACGGCAGGGACAAGCTTGCCTATCTGCAGCAACTGGCGGAAGACGACACCCGGATGATCACAACCTTAAGTGATTTCCAGATTGATGCTTTGGCCACCCAAATATCACTGGTCATCAACCAATACCTGAAAGAAGCCCATAATATTCAAATTGATCTTCAGAATATCGAGATGTCATCCGGCCAGAGCGTATGGGATACCATCACGGGCAATAAACACTGATATCCGTCGTGTCTTGCGCAAAAAGATATTGGCCTGATCAACCAGGGCAAATACCTTGCAATATACCCGACTCGGTCGGCCCCTTGTAAGGCAGGCGCTCTATATTTTCTATCCCGGATTTTTGAAGCATCTCTCTGATCTGGGTTTCAGAATAGGATTGTCCCTGTTCTGTTGCCTGCAGCATATTCAATGCGAAAAGGGTCGGAAAAAGCGGGCCGTCCATGTTGTCATTCAGTAAAAAATCATGGATCAAAATAAGGCCGCCCGGCTTCAACAGACGCACGGCCTTTGAAATCAAGGTTTCACAAGCAACCGCGCCTTCTGAATGCAGAATATGGGAAAGCCAGGCCACATCGTAGTCGCCTGCAATATTCGCCGTCAGAAAATCACCTTCAATAAATTGAATGCGGTGGGAAAGCCCGTGCCGGGCGATGGTGTCTTCCGCAAAAGGTCTTGTGGTGGGCAAGTCAAAGACCACGGCAAGAAGTTCCGGGTTCCGTTCACAAAAATGAATCGCATAGGTACCCGGGCCACCGCCCAAATCGATCAAATGCCGGCGTCCTTCCAGGTTGATCGAAGACACAATCCGGGGGGCCTGCTGACAGGCCATATTGTACATACCCATTAGAAAAGATTGACGCCATTGTTCATCAGACGTTGAAGAGAAGCGTGGCCTGACAGGTCTTCCGGTTCGAACCGCCTCATCCATTCGAGACCATGCTTCGGACAGATGGTGATGATGCATGATCATATGGCCGACATAACGGGGTGAGGCTCTATTTAGAAAATCAACAGCCGGTTGGGTAGCCTGATAGTCGTTTTTCCGTTTTTCCAACAACCCCATGGCTGCCAGCGCATTGAGCAACATGGAGGTGCCGCGCAAATCCGCATTGATCTGCTGTGCCACCTGGTCGGCCCTCATCGTCCCTTGACTCAACAAGGAAAAAATATCTAATTTGACGCCCGCGTGCAGGACAAATGCCTGCCAATAGCTTCCTGAAAGCTGAAGCAAGCTTCCCGGATTCCAAACCGATGTTGGATTCATGATCCCCCACCTCCTTTTATGGTTCCAATGGGTCTGTCGGCAAGATATCATGCCAGCCGCAAATCGGGCAAGTCTGAGGCAGAGATGTTAGATTCCCAAACCCCGCTATCAGTGAAAGTCAATAAACCTTGCCTATGTCCGGCTTCACCCCTATATTATGCCATTGAATCACATTTTGTGTTTTTTCGGAAAGGAGCCCGATATGGCGGAAACGTCCAAAGCCTTGAGCGGTTATGTCAAAACCTCAAATATGTATCTTACTGTAATGGTGGCCCTCGCAGTGGGATTTCTGGGCGGCGTAATCTTCAGCAGCTACAGGTCCAGCACGCTGGCGACAATCCCCGGCAGCCTCAATTCTGCCGGACCGGTGCCGATGAACAAGGATCGCAGCGAAACTCTGGCGGCACTGATTCACGCCACCCAAGCCACCCCGGACAATGTGAATGCCTGGACCCAGCTGGGTCACTTTTACTTTGATGCCGGGGAGCATGGAAAAGCCATCCAGACCTATGAAAAATCGCTTGAATTGAATGGCCTGCGGCCCGATGTATGGACCGACCTGGGGGTAATGTACCGGCGCGCCGGAGACCCGCCAAAAGCCGTCCAGTCTTTCAATCGTGCGCTTGCCATCAACAGCCGGCATGAAGTGGCGCTGTTTAATAAGGGGGTCGTGCTCATGCATGATTTAAAAGATACCCCGGGGGCCCTGAATGCCTGGGAAATGCTGGTTCAAGTCAATCCGAATGCCAAGACCCCGGACGGCCAATCGGTCAAATCGATGATCGAACAAGTCAAAAATGGGAAAGCTTCATCATAACCATCCTGAATAGAAAAGTGAGTCCAAATTCCATGGGCGTATGCGTTAACCGAAAAGAGATTGTACGGCATGGCCGGGTTTTTGATATCACCCTTGAAAATGTCACCCTTCCCAACGGGGCCTGTATTGATATGGAGATTGTCCGTCACCCCGGCGCGGCCGCCATTGTTCCATTGACAGACAATCAGAAGATTCTGATGCTCAAACAGTATCGTCATGCCGTCGGTCGCTATTGGTGGGAAATTCCGGCAGGCACTTTTGACGGTCAAGAGGAACCCTTAGCCTGCGCCCGACGCGAGCTGACCGAGGAGACCGGTTATTGCGCCCGAAGCTGGGAATCTCTGGGGGCGGTAACGCCGGTACCCGGTTATTCGGATGAAAGAATCCACCTTTTTCTGGCCCGGGATCTGTGCACGTCCACCCAGCGCCTGGAGATCGATGAGATCATAGAGGTCCATCCCCTGCCCCTTGATCAGGTGGTGGCCATGATCATCAACGGTGAAATCGAAGACGCCAAAACAATTGCAGCCGTCTTCAGGACCCTGCATACGCTCCAGGCCGGAATCGGGAAACACCCCTAACGTTTAATTTTCAGCAGTTCTTCCCGGTTGAAGCCGAACACGGTGTTACAGTAATGGCATCTGATCTCAACCGGAAAGGGACCATTGGCGGCCATTTCCTCTATATCTTCCTGTTTCAGCATGGAGATCATGGCCGCGATCCGTTCGCGGTTGCAATGACACATGAACTCCACCCCGCGCTGATCCAACAACCTGGGCCGATAGATCTTAAAATGCCTTTCGATCCACTTTGGGGGAAAATCCTCTTCGTTGACTGCATCGCCCATGGATTCCATGGTTTGAACCTTCTCTTCCAATTCGGCCAGGACACTATCCTCGCTCCCGGGCATGGCCTGAAGCATCATGGCACCGGCCCCTTTCACCTCGCCTTGTTTGTCAAAAGAGACCCCCAGGTTGATGGCCGTGGGTATCTGCTCGGACTTGAGATGGTAAAGGGCCAGATCTTTAGCCAGCCGGCCGTATTCCATCATCACCTTACCGGTAAAAGGCTGCTTGGCATCTTCCAGGTACTTGGTAACCGACAAAAAACCGGC
>JBFFHG010000436.1:0-4271 GCA_041557055.1 Desulfosarcinaceae bacterium | reverse complement strand
TTGGCTGATCTGAACATTGCTTTGGGGCTGCAACAGTTTCAATTCGTCGATAACATCAAGCATGATATAGGAGAGTTCATTGGAGCCGTCCGCCCCGTCCCTGGTCAAACCAGCCAGGTTGATATTTGTAAAATCGTTGTAGGTGCCGCTTTCCTTGGCCGTGACCCCGACTTTGGGCGGGGCGGGTTGATTGTTGAATTTGATCCACAGGCAACTGATAAGCTCTACGGCGCCCTCACGCGTCAGGGTCCCGTTGGCCACATCCTTTTGATAAAAGGGGTAAAGGTGCTGGTCCAGATGCCCCGGGCTCATGGCATCCCAACCATTGAGTTCGGTAACGGTGCCCAGGTGGACAAACCAGTACATCTGGATGGCCTCCCACATGGTTTCCGGCGCATGGGCGGGAACCTTGCTGCAAACATCTGCAATTTGTTCCAATTCTTTCTTTCTTGTCGGATCGGTCTCCCGGACCGCCGTTTGCGCCGCCAGCCGGGAGTGTCTTTCAGCAAAGACAATGGCGGCATCGCACGAGATATCCATGGCTTTTAATTCTTCGGCTTTGTCCAGGGCCTCCGGATCGTTTACAAAATCAAGCCCTGCAAGCTGGTCCGCGATGTCCCGTTTAAAGTCCAGCATGCCCTTTTCATAGATAAGGCCGTCCAGGGCGGTGTGTCCGGGCGCCCGCTGTTCCATGAATTCCGTGAAAATACCGGCCTGGTAAGCATCTTTCCATTCTTGAGGGACGTGCTCAAACACCCGGTCCCGCATGGTGCGCCCGCGCCAGTAGGGAATAATTTCATCCCGGTAAATTTTAATATCCTCGGCTGCAACCTTGAACGGTGTCATGGGGCGACTGTTCAAAATTTCCAGGTCTTCAACACAATGGCAATTGAGTTCCGGAAACGTCGGTGTGGCCTTGGGAAAAGGCCCCCGCTCCCCCACGATCAGATCCTCTTCTCCAAGATAGATGGCTTTCTTTTCACAAAGATTCTTGAAATTCAGCGCCCTGAGCACCGGCGTTGAATGTTTGCCCAGATTTTCACGGTAAAATTCCGTGGTCAGCAGGGCTCTTTCAATAGAAATGATAGGTATGGCATTAAAACTTTGCTCTCTCAGTTTTTCTATCCTTTCATTCATTGTATGGCCTCCTCCTGTGTTGAACTCAAATGGATAATGGCGCCCTTTGCAACACGGCAGGGTTGTCCGATATGCCCATGCGAAACGGATCTGACGGATCCAGAATGAATGTGCATTCACCGGTAATGTAGGCAGCCCCCTTGATATCGGGGTATAGTTTGTTATCTCTCACATTCATGCTGCCTTCGAATATGGTCCCCACAATACTTTCCTGCCGCCAGCGTTGTCCGGGCGCCAGCAAACCGCTTTGATACAGGCACGCCATTTTCGCACTGGTTCCGGTGCCGCAGGGAGAACGGTCATAGGCGTCTCCCGGGCAGAGAACGAAATTGCGGCTGTCAGCGGCAGTTGAACTGGGTGGGCCGAAAAGTTCGATATGATCAATGGGGTCTCCGTTTTTGCCGGTGATTTTGTTTTTCCACAGGGCCCGGCGTATTGTTTTGGCGCACCGGGTCAAGGCCTCCACATTTTGCAAAGCGATTTCCAAACCATGATCTTCGACTAAAAAAAACCAATTCCCGCCCCAGGCGACATCACCTTTCATGGGGCCATAATTTTCCACATCAATCTCGATATTCTTCAGAAACTGATAGCTTGCAACATTGGTGATGGTCACCTCGCCGGTCTCGTGCAGCACGGCCGCCACCATACCAACCGGGGTTTCGATGAAGTGCGATCCGGGCGTTATGCAATTCATATGGGCAAGGGTGGTGACAAGTCCGATAGTGCCGTGGCCGCACATGCCAAGGTACCCCACATTGTTGAAAAAAATCACTCCGGCACTGCACCGGGGATCCACCGGCTCGCAAAGAAGGGCGCCCACGATGATATCCGAGCCTCGCGGCTCTTTTACCACGGCGGTGCGCAAATGGTCATACTTCAGACGGAACTCTTCTTTACGTCCCGGCAAACTATCCGATTCCAGAATCGGTCCCCCCCCGACAATGATTCTCGTGGGTTCTCCGCAGGTATGCGAATCAATGGTTTTGATTTTTGTCAGTTGATGGCAGGTCACTTCTTTCCTCCGGATATTATCAGGTATATTGCTGAAACCAGGCGCGGCATCTTGGCCGGTCATCCTTGTTGAACATTTAAATCGAACTTTTTCAGGAGATCCGCGGCAGCATGCAGTTGTCCCCTTTGGGGCGGCAGAATGTCTTTTACCCGATATGGAATGTTGAACGATTTGTATTTTGATAATTGAAAATCATGATAGGGTAAAATATCTACCCGCCGGACACCTTTAAGCGCCGAAACAAACGCCCCCGTCCGCTGAAGATTCTCCTGATCGTCATTGACGCCCGGGACCAGGGGGATACGAATGATGATATCGGCGCCTATGCCGGACAGCCTTTTGAGATTGGTTAAAATCCCTTGATTTGAAACGCCTGCGTAAAAGCGGTGTTTGCGGTCATCCATCACTTTCAAATCATATAGAAACAGATCTGTTTTGGCCGCAACTCTTTCAAGAACGGCCCAATCGGCATACCCGCTCGTATCCACCGTTGTATGAAACTCCAACCGTTTGCACGCCTGAAGTAAACTGAACAGGGGCGCCCATTGCAGCAACGGCTCCCCGCCGGATAGAGTCACGCCGCCATTGGAACTGTCATAAAAAATGAGATCTTTTTCTATCATATCCATAAGCTCCGGTACGGACAGATACCGGCCGACCATCTCCCGGGCCTTTGCAGGGCAAATTTGTGCGCAACCGCCGCACCGGCTGCACAATGACGGATCGGTTTCAATGCCGCTGGATCTCAATTGCAAGGCATGCCGAGAGCAGATCTCAACACATTTCCCGCACCCGATGCATCGGTTTTGATGATATGCCATATGGCTCTTTACGGAAATACTTTCCGGATTGTGGCACCAGCGGCAGGACAACGGACAGCCTTTAAAAAAAATAGTGGTCCGAATTCCCGGCCCATCGTGTATGGCGTATTTTTTAATATCGTAAACAAAACACTTTTCACTCGGCAAAATCCAGATCCTCCCGCCATTACGGGTTTATGATTCATGAATGAATGTCGCGCACGTTAAACGGGCAAGATTCATTTTCATCGAAAAACGCCTTGAGAAATGCTTCTCTGGCAATCCCCAGATGCTCTTTCATGACCCGTTCCGCGCGGAAGCCCTCGCCCGCGATGATAAACCGGATAATGCTCCCGGCTGTTGCAATCGCTTTTTTGACATTGCCGGTTGAGGAGGTTTTCAGGATAACGGCTGTTTTCTGATTCACTTTCAGATGAATCGCTCTCAGAATGATGCCGAGTTCGGAATTTTTGGCGGCGCGGGCGATTTCCATGTGGAAGTTGATATCTTCGTTCAGATACAAATGGACTTCCCGGCTGCACCTCTCCAATCGCTTATAAGCCTCTTTCAACAAAGGGATATGGTCTTCACTGATAACTTCCGCCGCTTTTCTGACGGCGTGGCACTCCAGGACCTCCCTGATCTCCATGAGATTGTATATGCTTGCGGACTTGAAAAGATCATTTGGGTCATTGCCGGAAGGCTCGACCTCTTCGGGCGGTTTCTTAACGAAAGTGCCCTTGCCCTGCATGGCGACCACCAGATCCATAACCACCAATGCGTTGATGGCTTCTCTGATCGAGGACCGCCCGACACCGTATTGATCCGCCATCTCCTGGTGGTTGGGCAATTTGTCGCCGGGCTTCAACACGCCGGCCTTAATCTCTTTCAGTATTTTTTGAACAACTCTTTCCGGGGTGGATTCAATTTTTATTTTCATGATAATTCCTGGAATTGAGTAAAATATATGGCGCGATTAATGGCCCAATAGTATTCGGGGCACGAACGTTGTTATGACCGGAAAAAAGGTGATCATGAACAACACCAGCAAATTCATGGCAATAAAAGGCATTATGGATAAACAGACCTTTTAATAGGATTCACCGAATTCAAGTTCCTGAATTATACATTTGCATATCAACATAAAATACAGCGTGTCAATATAAATATGATGACCTGATAAATATTTCAGACACCAGTTCATTTTTCACCCCAAAATACTCACATTCATCCCAGATAAAGACTTTTATATGCATATTAACGACCAAAGTAATCATATCATCATATGATATATCCGTTTCCCGTTTTTAGCGTGCAAC
>JBFFHG010000435.1:0-4273 GCA_041557055.1 Desulfosarcinaceae bacterium | reverse complement strand
GTATAGAAACAGGCAATTGCCGTCCAGGGCGCCCCGGCCCCGCTTGATTTTAGACTTCAACGGGGCTCTCAACAGGAAGTTATGCTCCGGATGCACCAGACGCCTGCGGCGCAGACGTCTGGTTTTCCTTGTTCGCCATCACTCGACCATACAGTTTTGGTCCATTTGAAAGGCCTCCATCATAATTGAGTGATCGATCATGCCGACCCCCTGGGACAGGGCGTCGACCATATCCCTCTCTTCCCATCCCATATCCCTGAGCCTTTTGATATCCTCCGCCGTCACCGATCCGGGGGATTTAACGGCCTTGACCACAAAGGCCAGCATGGCGCTCTCGTTTTCCTCCAGCAGGGATTGGGAGGGATCGGCTTCCATTTTGCGAATATCGTCCTCTCCAAGCCCCTGTTTTTTCAAAATATGCTTATTGAAATCCATGCAGAAGCGGTAGTTCAGATTATGGGAAACCAGGTAGCGGATATGGGCCATCAAGGGGAAGCTGAGTTTGGGGTGCTTTGAAAAATAGTAGATTCTTCGAAGCTGAAGTTCGAAAAGAGCCGGGCTGGCGCTCATCATCTCCATGGGCTTGGGGATGATGCCGATGTTTTTCATGAACATGTCATAGCCCTCTTTGATTGTGTCTTTTGCTTTTTCAGGTGGAATCGTGTTGATTAAGGCCATGTGTGCCTCCTTTATGTGGCAGGGTTAAAGGGAAACGGGCTGCCCGCGGAATCCGCCAGCCAGCCTGAAACGATTTGACTTGGAAAATATGCCAGTGGATTGTATAAGTAAAATGATTTTATATAATGTTGTCGATAAGGAGGCCTAATTTAAATTCCATGAATCACCTTGAAATCAAACATTTGAGAATGATCTGCGCCCTGGCTGAAACCGGCAATATGACCAAAGCGGGGGAAAAACTCTATATCTCCCAATCAGCGCTCAGCCAGCAGCTCAAAGACATTGAACACAAACTCAGAGTGGATCTGTTTTTCCGCACCCGCAAAAAAATGATCCTTACCCCAATCGGAAAAAAGCTGCTGGAAACCGCTGAAAACGTCATTGCGACGATTGAAGACACCGAACTGGAAGTCGCCAAGATCGTCTCGGGCGATCGCGGCGAACTCAAGGTCGGCACCCAATGTATCTTCTGCTATAAATGGTTGCCCCGGGTCATGCAAATATTTCAGAAGAAATTTCCCAACATCGAGTTTGAGATCGGCAACGCCTATGACTCGGTCCAAGAATTGGAAGCAAAACAATTTGATTTGATCATCACGGCGGCATCCGCCCCAGACGACAAACATACCTATATGCCGCTGTTCGAGGATCAGATGGTCTGCATCATGCCCAAGGATCATCCCTTGAGCACCCAATCATACATACGGTTTGAGGACTTCAACAGGTTTAACCTGATATCCCATGCGGAAAAGGCATTAAACAGGTTTTACCAGCTCGTTCTGAAGCCAAGCGGTGTCAAGCCGAAACGGTTTATGACGGTCGGCCAACCCCAAGCCATCATTGAAATGGTTGCATCGGGGTTCGGCATAAGCGTTTTTCCCAGGTGGGCGGTCAGGAGTTCCCTTGAAACAGACGACATCACGGCGCGTCCCATAACCAAAAAAGGATTGCCGGTAACATGGCGGGCCGCATTCTTAAAGAACAGTCAACGACCTGTTTTCCAGCAGGAATTTATCAATATCGTCAGCAAAATGAGTCCCTGAGGGTGTTGCCGTCCCAAAACCGGCAGGTCATGGAACTTTGGCATTCATGCTTGAACGGATATTCACAATTTCATATATGGGGTATGATCGTTTGACGCTTTTATAAAAGCCTGCCAATGGCGGGAAGACATTTTCACACCCGGCTCCTGGGGCTCCATCGCTACCGAAGCATAATGGAACGGCGAATCATCAAGCGCTGGATCGGATCGCCTGACCACATTGAAACCATGATAATCACTGCCGCCGCAAACGAGAAGCCGGTGTTTTTCGGCCAATTGAACTAACTTTTGCACCGCTCTCTTGCCATAGGGCTTATAGAGCGCCTCAATACCGTCAAGTCCGATCTTTTTGAGCCGCCCCAGGTCATGGTCCAGTTGTTCCAAGTCACGCCAGCTCAAAGGATGGGCCAGGAATACAACGCCGCCGGCCTGGTGAACCTGGTCGATGAGCACGCCCGCATCACGCCACAATCCATTTGATGTTTTCCGATTTGCCTGGGATGATCCGAAGCATTTTAAAATTCCAGGGCGGCGGGGGATGACTGAATGCCATAAGCGGCTCAACTGCCCTGCCCTGCGGATGCCATCTATCGTTTTCAGAAGTGCTTTGTTTCCAAGATCAAATCCATATGCCAGCAAATGAAAGGTCGGATCCAGATAGCTGACGGATATTTCGACACCCGTGAGGCACTCAACGCCCCTGGCGGCAAGTGCCTCTCGAAAACGATCCTGCCCGGCCACCGTATCGTGATCCGTAAGGGCGCAGTGCCCGATACCCGCACGCCAGATCGTTTCAGCCAGATGTTCAGGCGAAAAATGGCCGTCAAAGCTTATATCCGAATGGCAGTGCAATTCGACGTTTATGAATTCATCCGGGTTTTGTTCTGCCGATGCCATTTGCTTTTTATGCTTTTCCTGTGAAGTCATAGCTGATCTTGGCCTGAAAATTCAATATCCGGGAAAAAATATTTTTCAACATGACGTGATCCAAGTCCGATAGTTTCTTGGGGTTGATAGAGTTGTCGGGTCCAGGATCGCCATACAGGGCCCCGGTCTGGTGTTTCAGCCTGATTTGCATCAAATATTCAAAGGCCTGAAGGATTTCATCATAGGTTGATTTGTGTATCTTGTTATTTTCATATAGTTTCCTGAGCCGTTCAAAGGTATTGGTTTCACCGATGGCGTGGTAAAGATCATAGATGCGGGCAAAGTTGACGATGGGCGTCATGGCCTCCTTGATATTAAATGTTTCAGGATGGCCGGTGGATGATCCCACGACGATTTTCCCGAAAAAACTCAACGGTGGTTTATATTGCAGAATGTTTTGGGCAAAATGCAGAAAAAAGAGCGGCTTCTCTTTGAGTTCGGTATTGATGTAATCTCTCAAACGACAGGTGAATTCTGCGTCACCATATAAAGAGCGGAAATCGAAAAAGATATTGAATTCCAACAACTCCTGAGGATTGGGCTCGTTTATCCATGCTGAAAAATATTTTTTCCATTGGGAGACGGGCTGACACCATTTCGGATTTTTAGCCATAATGCCGCCTTTGCATAGATCATATCCGGCCTTGTGCAGACGGTCGCACACCAATTCCCCCAGTTCGAGAAAATATCGTCCGGCCTCTTGCGCGCTCTCATTTGAAAGATCTTCGTAGATAATGGCGTTGTCCTGATCGGTTTTCAGGGTCTGTTCGCGCCGCCCCTCGCTGCCCAACGCAATAAAAGCAAAGCGGGCGGGAGGCGGTCCCAATTCATCAATGGTGATTGAGATGATTTTTTCGAAAATTTTATCATTGACGGTTGTGATGATACGGGTGGCGTGTTTTGCTTTGATGCCGCCACTGATCAGGGATTGAAGCAATATCTGCGTTCGGGGCTGGATATTATAAATCGTTTCGAGGGTTTTGGCAGCCTGGATTTCATTGATCAGAAGGATAAGGGAGCAACGCTGGTTTTCGATCAAAGATTTGCTGCTGATCACGCCGATGCACTCACAGGTGTCATCCTTTACCGCCAGGTGACGGTAACCGTTTTCCATCATTTTCAACATAGCCTCAAAGATGATTGCACCATGTGAAATTGTAGCCATAGGTGAAGAGATTGCATCGATAACCGGGCTCACCGGCGGCACGCCCTGGGATTGGACCGCCTTTTTCAGATCGTGCGCCGCGACAATTCCGACGCAACAGCCGGTCCTGTCCTGAACCAGAGCATCAGAGCCCTTATTGATGGCCAAAAGTTCAATGGCTTGCCCGATGGTCATGCTTTGATCAAAGCGTATCATATCCCGCGCAAAATTCCCGGCAGGTTGATTCAGAAAGAACAACATGGTTTGCAGCTCAGCGATAAGATCTTCTCTTTGTCTTTCTCTTTTTTTTCTTTCGGTCAGGTCTTCGATAACACCATCGCAATACCTGACAAACCCCTTGCCGTCCCGAACAAGGGCGGCTGAAATGGAAACGATCGCCATGCTTTTATTTGTTCTTTTGAAATGAAAAATTTGATTGATAGCCAGATCCTTATCATACAGGTTTTTAATAAACTGTTTAT
>JBFFHG010000434.1:0-4273 GCA_041557055.1 Desulfosarcinaceae bacterium | reverse complement strand
TATCTGCTGCAACCCCTTGGAAAAGCCGGATCTGGAGTCCTGCGGCTTTGCACTCTTAGATCGAACAAATCCTACCCAAATCAGCGCGCCTGAACTGCGAATTTATTTTTGCGCGAGCCCTTAGGGGCCACTCCAATGCAGGCACCAGGATCTCTTTGTCCAATGCCGCCGCATGACACAACACCGGAAAATCCGGCGTGTGTCATGCAGCCACAGTATTTTTTGCAGCGGACACGACGGATAACCGCGTAAACATTGGTTTGACCCAAAATTCACACTGCCATCTTCAGTTCAGCCATTTTTTTTCCTGAATCCCAATCCCGCAGCCATGCTCAAAAGAGCGGTGCTGAAAAGCCATACCGCTCCGGGAATGGGAACCGGGTTGGTGTAAGCGACATCCGCCCGACTCATCGCCCTGTAATATCCACTGTCGCCATCATTAAAAAACAATGCCACCCCGAGGATATCGCTCAATTCGGAGGAATCTTCAGTTAGATAGTTTTCATCCAAACCCGTGGTAAACAACAGGTCATTTTCATAAACGCAGACCGAGGCGCCCAAACCGTCAATGGTTGCTTCAACGCTAAAATCCAAAGGCTTTGTACTCGGTTTCTCAATCTCAAGCTGATTAGAAGAATGAGAGTATCGATGGTTTACCATTGCGTCGGCCGCGGCAGAATAGTCACCCCATTCCATTGACATGTCCACACCGGGGATTGCCGATACAAGCTCAAATGTAACGTGCAATCCGCACGCATGATGCGATCAACCCCTTGGCCGTGTATTTCATACAATAAGAGTGAGCAACGTGGTCCAGGGAATAGTCCCTGAAATTAACGCATGCTTTTATCACACCGCCATGAACACAGCTTGACCGAATGCGCCGAATACTTGAACTATCGTGCTTTATTTTCATGAGCTGGCGTCTGAAAAAAAAATTGACGGGTCGGCGCCGGATTTGAGTTGGTCGCAAAGGCGCGCCATTCATCTTGACATCAAGATAATCCCCCTTAGCTTTGTTTTATTGAAAACGGGCCCCATACACGAAACGGATAGGAGGATGACGTTATGAAAACACTCATTGTCTACTATTCAATGTACGGCCATTTGCACAAAATGGCGGAAGCCGTTGCACAGGGGGTTCGCAATGTCAGCGGCGCCGAGGCGGTATTGCGGCGGGTTCCCGAGACCCTGCCGGCCGAAGTGCTTGAAAAAATGGGGGCGGTTGAAGCCCAGAAAGCCATGTCCGCCGTCCCTTTTGCCACGGTGGAGGAGCTGGCTTCGGCCGATGCCGTCATTTTCGGAACACCCACCAGGTTCGGCAACATGTGCGGGCAGATGCGCCAGTTCCTGGATGCCACCGGTCAGCTCTGGTCCGCGGGCGCGCTGGTGGGAAAAGTGGGCAGCGTTTTTGCCAGCAGCGCCACCCAGCATGGCGGTCAGGAGTCGACCATCCTCTCGTTTCACACCACCCTGCTTCACCATGGCTTTGTCGTGGTGGGTCTGCCGTATGCGTTTCAGGGGCAGATGCGAATCGATGAAGTTACCGGCGGATCTCCATACGGGGCCACCACCATCGCCGGCACAACAGGCGAAAGAATGCCCAGTGAAAACGAACTGGACGCAGCCCGTTTTCAAGGCCGGCATGTGGCCCAAATCGCGGCCAAGCTAAAAGGGTAAAGAGTGCCCATCCATTGATGGCCAGTTTGCCCGCTATCTGTGTTGTGCTCAAAATTTTATCCTGGCAATATCAACCAGATGCCTGCGGTAAAATTTTCCACGCCCCTTGATCCCGACCCAATTCGACTATTTCCGAATGGACACAAACTATTGCGCCGGCTTGACCTCAATGGCCCCGGGGCCAATCCCTCTTTGGCAAAAAGGATTGAATTTATACAGGCCGGCCGCCTTCCCGTAACGCGCCTTTGATGTCCGGTCTTTCAACCTATTGATATTCTCAATTCTCTGCATTGATACCATAGATTTTTTGACATTGACATTTAGGGGGGCAATGATAAAAGTGACAGCTTAGCATTAGAAGAATTAGGCAATGGTCTTGTTATGTTCACATTGAACCGTCACATTGGTTTTACCTGAGAGACTTGGCATTGGCTGCCCGGGTTGGTACGCACGCGATAACCAAGAGTGACGGAGCCGTCCATTTGATCGGTATCCTTCCACATTTTCCATGATGGTACCCGGCCTTTTTTCAGGTCAGCCTTGGCGATCCAGGTCACCCCGTGGCGTCCCCGTTATCCGTGACAACATCATTTGATGATGTGATGAAAGGAGCACCAAATGGAAAAAGCGATCAATATCAAGCCGGGAAGGCGTAATTCTTTCCTGGACAAAGTTCGTGAGATACTTCCCGAAGGCGGCAATCTCAACCTCTGCCTGACCTGTGGGGCCTGCGCCTCCGGTTGCCCGGCAACCGGCCTGGAAAACATGGACCCGCGTAAATTCCTGCGCATGGCGGCGCTGGGAATGGATGAAGAGATCACCGGCCATCCCTGGGTCTGGATGTGCTCCATGTGCGGGCGCTGCACCCATGTATGCCCGATGGATATCAATATATCCGGCCTGGTTTTCGAAGCCCGTAAACTTTGGCCGCGCGAAACGCGCCCCAAAGGCATTCTGGGGTCATGCGACATGGCGTTGCGCAACGAAAGCTGCAGCGCCATGGGGACGCCGCCGGAAGATTTCCGCTTCGTGGTGGAGGATGTGCTTGAAGAGGTCCGTGAAACCCAGCCGGGATGGGAAAACCTCCAGGCGCCCATCGAAAAACAGGGCGCCACTTTCTTTGTCAGCCAGAACTCCCGCGAACCGGTGACCGAGCCGGATGAGATGGTGCCCCTGTGGAAAATCCTGCACCTGGCCGGCGTCGACTGGACCTACAGTTGCACAGGCTGGGGCGGTGAAAACTATTGCATGTTTCTGGCCGATGATGAAAACTGGAAAAAAATCGCGTCCACCACTTTGCAAACGGCCAAAGATCTCGGCTGCAAGGTTTATCTCAACACGGAGTGCGGTCACTCGACCTATTCGGTGTGGGCGGCCAACAAGCGCTTCAATCTCAACTCGGAGTTGGAGATCGCCCCCATGGTGGCCTACTACTACGAGTGGATCAAGTCCGGAAAACTGAAAGTCAGTTCCGATTGGAACAAGGATTTAGGCATCAAGTTCACGGTTCAGGACCCTTGCAACCAGATCCGCAAAAGTTACGGCGACGAGCAGGCCGATAAGATGCGCTATGTGGTCAAGGCTTGTGTCGGCGAAGAGAACTTTGTGGACATGGTGCCCAACAAATCCAACAACTTTTGTTGCGGCGGCGGCGGCGGATACCTGCAATCCGGATACACCGAGGCCCGCCGGCAATACGGCAAGATCAAATTCGACCAGATCCTCGCCACCGGCGCCAGTTATTGCTTGACGCCCTGTCACAACTGCCATGCCCAGATTCACGATCTGGCCGAGCATTTCGGCGGTCCTTACCACGTCTCTCACTTGTGGACCATTATCGCCCTATCCTTGGGAATTCTGGCTGAAAACGAACGGGAATACCTGGGGCCGGACCTGGCTGAAGTGTGGCTGCCGGGTGAACCGGGCACGCCCAACCCGTTCGGCAAATAGATCGCATGGTAACGGAAATCAGAGGCGCTGTTGCCGGGTGCCGCAAGGCTTTGAACCCGGCCGTCCCGGGTCTTTTTGGTTAACAACCGGGCCCGTTGGTGCGCTTCGCTGCCCGGAAGGGAGGCGCGTTGTTTTGATACAAATGGTCTACCTGGACCCCAGATTTGAAAAACAGATGCGCCTGTTGCGCAGGGCGGGCAAGAAAGCCTCGCTGGCCGCCGGGCAGGCCGATGCGATCATAGACCAACTGCGCGCGGGCCGATCGACCATTGCGCAAGCCGGCACGATCACCCGGCACGGTGAACTGCGTATCAAGGGGTGCATCAAATACGATCTTGGCGGCGGCTACCGCCTGGTGACCTTAAAACGGGACCAGGGCCTGTTCATACTCTACATCGGCACCCATGATGATTGCAATCGATGGATTGAAAACAACCGGGATCTGCCCATTGAGATGATCCAACAGCGCAGCCAAATGGTATCTGCGGTAAGTCCTTGCAACGATCGGAAATGTTCCGACCCACAACCTTTTGACCTGGATTTGGATGACGGCGATTTTACCGAAGAACTGGATGACCGTCACTTGAGAATAATTTTCAGCGGTTTGGTGCAATCCAATCGCACACCTTCTTAGAAAGAGAGC
>JBFFHG010000433.1:0-4280 GCA_041557055.1 Desulfosarcinaceae bacterium | reverse complement strand
TTAGGCCCAATACATTGGCGGCGCCTTTATAAGGTAATCCCATGAATGAAAATACATTAAAAATAACACCCGAATTTATCCTTGAACTTGTAATTCGCAGGCGTTGGCTGATTCTGTTGCCTTTTTGCTTGGTCTTGATTACAGGTATTTATCTGGCTTTTACGCTTCCCAAAATATATGAGGCCAGGACCCTCATTCTGATTGAACCTCAAAGGGTGCCCCAGCAATATGTGCAATCAATTGTTACAATTGAACCTGGCGAACGAATCAATACGCTTTCTCAACAAATTTTAAGCCGTACAAATTTGGAGAAAATTATAAACGATTTTGGTCTGTTCAGGGGCCCGGGCCAAAAAAAACTTTACCTGGAAGACAAAGTTGAAAATCTTCGAAAACAAATCACAATTGATGTGATTTCGGATCGGAGAAGAGGTACGGATGCTTTTTCTATTGCTTTAAAAGGCAAAGACCCCAAAAAGATCGCGCACGTTGCCAATGGTTTGGCATCTTATTTTATTGACGAAAATTTGAAGGTCAGAGAATCGCAGGCATTGGGAACCAGTGATTTTTTGGATTCTGAATTGTTGTCCATGCGAAGCCGGCTGGAGCAGGTGGAAGAAAAGATCAAGGATTATCGTAAAACCTTTATGGGGGAATTGCCGGAGCAACTCGAAACCAATTTACGGGTTTTGGATCGCCTGCAGGAAAATCTAAATGACCAACAGCAAAACATTCGGGAAGGCCGGTCGAGGCTGGCGGAACTCAATAATCAGACACCATCAAGGCAGCCATCTGTCGTTGTCATAGGGGGGGATCAAAGGGGGAACGACGACGGCGCCAGTCTTGAGGAACTTAGAACCCAACTTGGAAATCTAAGCTCCAGGTATACGGAAAGACATCCGGATGTCTTGAGATTAAAAAAGTTGATTGCAGAGCTTGAGGCTAAACAATTATCCGTTTCCGCCGATGATAGAACCCAACAATCCGATGTTGTGCCCTCAAGCTTTTCGCCTGAATTGAGGCGGCAGATCAATGGGGCTCAAAGAGAGATACAGTCGGCTGAAATCGAGATCGAGAGCTTGAGGAGCCAGATTTTGGCATACCAAAAACGGGTTGAGAATACGCCCAAGAGAGAACAGGAGCTGTTGAGCTTGCGGAGGGATTACCAGAATATTCAAGCTTCTTATGAATCACTGCTGAGCCGTAAATTGGAAGCGGATATCGCTGTAAATATGGAGCGCAAGCAAAAGGGTGAACAATTCAGAATCATTGATCATGCCAAAAAGCCCCAAAAACCGGTAGCGCCTGATATGCAAAAGTTATTTCTCGTTATTGTGGCAGCGGGACTCGGCATTGGCGGCGGTGCTGCCTTTTTGATGGACTATTTGGGCACATCGTTTAGAAAACCGGATGATCTTGAATCATTTTATGAATTGCCGGTATTGACGGCAATCCCCACGATCTATGAACCCAAACAATTGTTTTTGCGTAAGCTTAACCTTTCACTCAGCATTGTTACGTCGTTTGTTGCTATTGGACTTCTGGGCGTTTTTGCAATTGTTTGTACAAAGGGACCGGATCAATTGATCCAGGCTCTGAGCAAAATGATGTAATTTAGAAGGAAGAACTATTTTGTTTTCCTCGCAATAGGATTATTTTTATGGGTAAGATATTCGATGCCTTGGAAAAGGCTAACAAACAAAGCGGGAAGAAGGAATCGTCCTTGCTTTTTTTTAACAAAAAAAAAGACAACGGCAGATTTGGCAAAGGCAATGTGGTGTCTTTGCCGGATCTTAAGAATCCCCTGTCCCGGCAAGGGATCCACCGCAATCTGGTTGCTTTCCATAATCCCCAATCCGTTGAAGCTGATCTGTTTAAGGTGCTTAGAACCAATTTGTTGTTTCCCTCAAACGGCAAGCCGCCAAAAACCATTATGGTTACAAGCGCAATTCCCGGTGACGGTAAATCTTTGGTGTCCTCAAATTTGGCCATCAGCATTGCGCAAGGAATTGAAGAGCATGTATTGCTGATTGATTCGGATATTCGTAATCCAACTATTAATAAATATTTTGGTATCAGCCAGGTTGAAGGACTAAGCGAGTATTTGGTCGATGGTTTGGATGTCTCCAAAAATTTTGTAAAAACACCCATTCAGAAGTTGACCATTTTACCGGCCGGAACACCGCCGGATAACCCGGCTGAGTTGCTGACAACCCAAAAAATGAAGGCCCTTGTGCGTGAGGTCAGCCAGCGTTATGATGACCGCTACATCATCATTGATTCGGCACCACCCTCCATGGCATCTGAAACAGCCGTAATTGCCAACTATGTGGACGGCATTGTCGTTGTCGTAAAAGCGGGCAAAACACCCCGAAGCGCCGTATCGGAAGTGATTGAGCAAATGGGAAAAGAGAAAATAGTGGGCCTTGTGCTGAATCATTCAGACCAATCCGTAAAAAAATATTTCGGCTATGGAAAATCGTACTACAAGCCGAAGCCAAAGTAGGCGCAAGGTTATACTGCCCCAGGGCTGACTCAGCGTTACCTGCGAGTAAAATTGAACGATTGAATCAATTCTAAATATGTATGATGGTACCTGTCCGATGCTGAGAATTTTTAAAAAATATTATCCGATACGCAATGCACTTTTTGTGTTCGGTGAAGGCATATTTATCTTTCTATCCGTGATAATTGCCTCGCGTTTAGTGCTGGGAACCGAAAGCTCTTTGCTTGATCATGGATTGTTCTTGAAAGCCCTTTTGATCACGGTCATCTGTCAGGTATGTTTGTTTTACAATGACCTCTATGACCTTAAAATTACCGATACCCTTGTCGAGTTGGGCATCCGTTTGCTTCAGGCTCTGGGCGCTTCGGCCATTCTGCTGGCCTTGATCTATTTTGTCTTTCCGGATTGTATTATCAGTGAGGGCATTTTTATCATTAGCACCGCTATCGCCATCATCATGATTGTATCCTGGCGCATCGGATACACTAAGATTCTAAACCTTGGTTTGTTCAACCAAAAAGTAATGCTGCTGGGTTCTAGCGTTATTGCCAAGGCGATCTGTGCGCAGATTATAGATAAAAAAGATTGCGGCTATGAAATTGCAAATATTGTTTCCAAAAACCGATGGGAAGACCGGATGCCGAGCAGGGGCGTCAACCTGATCTATCAACAGGCTTATGAGAATATTTGTGAGATTGCAGCTCAAAACGGGGTTAAAAAGATTGTCGTCGCTTTGAAAGAAAAAAGGGGAACGTTGCCTGTCAAAGAGCTGCTTAGATGCCGCATCAGAGGTATTGAAGTGCTGGAGGGAAACAGCTTCTATGAAATGTTGACCGGAAAACTCATTGTCGAGTCCATCAACCCCGGATGGCTTATTTTTTCTCAGGGATTTCAAAAGTCACGAACGCAAAAACTATTGAAACGAACAGTTGATCTCGTGCTTTCATTGTCCATGTTGATATTACTTCTTCCGATAATTACAATTATTTCAATCATTATCAAGCTGGATTCCAAAGGTCCCGTACTTTTTTCCCAGGAACGCATTGGTGAAAACCGAAAACCCTATATGGTGCATAAATTCAGATCAATGAAAACGGATGCGGAGAAAAACACCGGGCCGGTATGGGCCCAAGATAACGATGATCGTATTACCCGTATCGGTCATTTTATTCGCAAATGGCGGATAGATGAGATTCCGCAACTATGGAATGTGCTTAAAGGCCAGATGAGTTTCGTGGGACCAAGACCAGAGCGGGACCACTTTATAAAACAACTGGAAGAGGTCATCCCATACTATGGTGAACGTTTTTCAGTAAAACCCGGTTTGACAGGCTGGGCGCAAGTAAGTTACGGCTATGGCGCATCTGTGGAGGACGCCATAGAAAAACTGAACTATGATCTGTTTTATATTAAAAACATGTCCATCCTGATGGATATGATGATTGTGGCTCGCACAGTAAAAACAGTTATTTTCGGACACGGAAGATGATCTGAGATTGATATGATACCCGGAATCTGAAAGGATCGGAATGCAGGGGCGGGTTTTTTATCCCGGTTGCGGGTATAAAAACATAGCCCCTAGGCGATGCCAGGGATAAGTCCGGCCTTTAACCCATAACGCAGCGGTTTTTTATCCCTGCCCGTTGCCTCAACTGCTCATCCTGATCGGTTAAAACGTAACCGACCAGGCGGAGCTATCTATTGTCCATCCAGAAATAGGCAAATTTGGTCGAGATCAAGGCCTGCGAAAAATTTTACCGCAGGCATATGAATG
>JBFFHG010000432.1:0-4284 GCA_041557055.1 Desulfosarcinaceae bacterium | reverse complement strand
TTGACAAATGAGGAGGATACCACTTCGGTGTCCACCTGGGCCGGCAGATACAGAATACGCTCGAATTTGCCGTATCGAATTTCGGCCAACCGGTACGCCCCCTTGGGTTCTCTGGGCATCTCCTTGCGAAATCCATAGACACGGACGGCTTTGGTGTTGATTTCCACCTCCAGGTTCTCCTTTTCCACCCCTGCCAGTTCAGCCCAAATGACAATCTGCTCGGCGGTTTCATACATGTCCATTTGGGGGACCCAGCCGCAATCCTTGCAGGCAAACATGGGACTGACCGGACGAGGACGAAAAATATCCTGAAGGGTCTTTTCGAGGTGCGATCCGAATGGATCAAGTTGATCACCGAATTTTATCTTGATGTAGTCCATGGGTGACTCCTGCCGGGTAATTTGGTTGGAGATGGTTTTGAATCCTGATGTTGCCGTAAACCGAAACAGAAGTGTAAAATAACACCGGCGTTCTTTTTTGTAAAGTCGAGGGTGAATCAAGGCGTGGCAAAAACCCAATTGACAAGAAGGGTTAGGTGATTAATTTTGGCCCAAATATGACAGCAACCGAAAATGCCAACATAGGAGGTGCGATTATGTCGCTGGTCAGATGGGACCCCTTTAAAAATATTGCCACCTTGCAGGATCGGATCAATCGTTTGTTTGAAGACGCCTTTCCCAGAGGCGCGGATGACGATGAGGATCTCTCGGTTTGCGCGTGGCGTCCCCTGGTGGATATCTTTGATACCGAATCGGGCGTCACCATCCTGATGGATCTGCCCGGGGTGGGAAAAGAGGATGTCTCCGTCGAAGTAAAGGAAAACATCTTGACCATCAAGGGGGATCGATCCGCGGAACAGGTTGAGGACGATAACAGATATTATCGCCGTGAACGCATCTGCGGCTCCTTTCATCGCTCTTTTGCCATGCGCGGCGTGATCGCACCGGATTCAATAAAGGCCACGTTCAAAAACGGCGTTCTGAAAATTGAGCTTCCCAGGCCCGAAGAAGAGAAACCCAGGCAGGTTACGGTGAGCATCGATTAATTCGACAATTTACAGTTCGTTCCCATCCATAAATGGCCAATTCGCCTATTTCTGGATGGGCACTCGTTCACGGTTGATGCCGCCGTACAGGAATTCGGAAGTATTGCTTCGCCGCCCCATGCGGTAGTTGACATCGGACGTCTGACACGCCGTCTCTATGGTGCCGGGCGCAACGGCAAAAGCCCCAACGGGTTTCAGGCCGTTTCCTTCTTTTGCGCGCGAGATCAAATTGGATTGCGATTTAGCAGCACATCTCATATGATGCCGTCATGATATTAAAAGCAAACGCCAACGGACGCTGGGTGCTGGCCGCCCAGTACTTCCTGTACTTTGGGGTCATGGGCATGTATTTGCCCTTTTTTAATCTGTACTGTTACCAGATCGGTTTCAGCGGATGGCAGATCGGATCCCTTTCCGCGGCACGATCCGTTGTGCTGATCGTTTTCGGAATGGCCTGGAGCGTTTTGGCCGACCGCTTCCAAAGCCGCCGCGTCATTTATATCTTTTGCAATTTCGTCAGCGCCGCGTTGTGGGGGCTTTTCCTTCTGACCACCCACTTTTTTTGGATGCTGGCCATCACCATCATCTATGGTGTGTTTTACGCGCCCCTGATCTCTTTTCTGGAAGCCTTCGCCATGGATGTTCTGGGGCTCGATAAAAAACGTTACGGCCGCATGCGGGTCTGGGGCTCATTGGCCTTCATCACCGTGGTGCTGGTGCTCGGGCGGGTTATCGATCTTTATTCGGTTAAGATTATCATCAGCCTGATTCTGGCCTGGTCATGGGTCCAGGCCTTGGTCTCCCTGGGCTTTCCCCTCAAAGCGCCGGCTGCCCGGCTGAATTTTTGGCGCGGACTCAAAAAAATGATCTCCCCGCGGGTGGCGCTCTTTTTTGCCTGCGCCTTTCTGATGCTGGTCAGCCACGGCGCCTATTACGCGTTTTTCTCAATTCACCTCAACAAACTTGGATTTGACAATTTTTTTATCGGATTAAGCTGGTCTGTGGCTGTGGGGGCGGAGATCGTCGCCATGTTCTTTTCGGAACGTATTTTCAAGCGTTTTGAATATGAAACCGTGCTGCTCGTCTCATTCGGTATCGCCGTGCTGCGCTGGGCAGGACTCTGGGCGACCCAGTCGGCGGCCGGCATTCTGGTGTTGCAACTCACCCATGCCGTTACTTACGGCACTTTTCATATGGCCAGTATTCTCTATATCGATACCCTGGCGCCTGCGGGAACCAAAACCGTTGGCCAGGCGGCCAATAATGCCGTGACCTACGGTTTGGGCCTGATGGTGGGATTTTTCATCAGCGGCGCCCTCTATGAACATATCGGTTCCCCAGCCCTGTTCGGCATCAGCGGATTCGTCGCCTTGATCGGCGGGTTACTGTTTCAGATATCCATTCTTTTTCGTAAAAACCAATCGCAGGTGCCCGCGGATGGCAATTCCGGGTGAAGCCATGCCATTGGATTCCGATATTCGGCCTTTTGGGGGCTCAATTGAGGTGCGGTGCACTCCATTGCCATCGCGTTCGCCCCGCGGGTAATTCAATTACCCCTTGCATTTCAGGCTGATGGCATATACACGTTGGCCTCTGGCCCGATGCTGTCACGATGCCGTCAACATTTTCAATGTATATATTGATGATACAGACCATGAAGTTAAAAATCATTATCTCCGACGCCGCTCAGTTTTTTTCAAGAAATCTGGTTCAAATCGCCTCCCTCTGCCTGCCGTGGCTTCTGGCCGCCGCTTTGGTGGAATACGCGATTGTATCCTTTGGCCGGGACTCCCAGGGGACGGCGCCGCTGTTTCTGGTGGCATGGACCTTTAACCTGTTGATCTACCCGATTTATACCGGCGCCCTGATCATGTTGATGGCCAAGTGCGCTCAGCGCGAGCAACCCGGCAACGGAGAGCTCACGGCAATGGCAATCAAAATCTGGCAGCCCCTTTTCATGGTTCATATCATTGGCTCCGGACTCACGGCCCTGGGCTTTATGTTGCTGATCGTTCCCGGCGTCTATATTGCGGTCAGACTCTCTTTTGCGGAGTTTTTCCTGGTTTTGGAAGGTGTCAAACCCACCGAAGCCATTCAAAAAAGTTTTCAGGCCACGCGCCCCTATTTCGGTCTGATCCTGGTTCTTCTGATCATGTTCATGACCCCCCTGGTGCTGCTCACATTCATGCTGGGAGGTGTGCTGCAGAAATTTAATCTGGGGCCTGTTTTCAATGTCCTTTTGAGCACCCTGATCGCCTTTCTGACCCTGTTTGTCGATGTGGTGATGTTTCGGGTCTATATGTCCGCCAGGCAGGAGAACCCTTAGCGGCCGAACCACAGGACGCGTGTCAAAACCGCCAATCGCACATCGATATTAACAAGTGCCCATCCATAAATGGTCAATTTGCCTGATATCCGTGTTGTGCGAAAAATTTTATCCTCGGAATATCAATCATATGCCTGTGGTAAAATTTTTCGCAGGCCTTGATCTCGACCCAATTTACCTGTTTCTGGATGGGCACCAACAACCGGAACAGGATGCCATGAAAACGGCGCGGTTCATTACGCCAGGGTCCACGGTTTGGTAAAGTAGGTTTGACGAACTTCAGACGCCTTGGACTCGGCCCATTTTTCCAAACCCATTTTATTGATTAAGCACAGATTGAAGACCTTGATATTATGCGGCAGGTCACCGGCTTTGTCAGCGTAAGGATGGAGGTTGTCGCAGGGAAACTGTTCGCAATCGCCGCAGAACTTCAAGCCCTTTTGCCGGGAACACTCATAAGCCGCGCAACGGTGCGCTTCGCCGAACACATGCTTTTGCAGCGGTATTTGTCCGCCGTGTTGACGGCACCCTCTGCAGAGCATTATCTCTACCGGAATACCGTACTCCCCGGACAATTCAACAACCTTGGCCATTGCCTCCGGCTCTTCATGGGCTAAAAAGAAGTGACAATTGAAGCAGTCCAGACCGCAGGGGGCCGTCATCTGAAAACAGTCCATAATAATTAACGCTCCTTTTGAATTTTGTAACATACCGGCCAAGCATAACATATTAACGGGCGCCCATCCATTAAACGGCCAATTTGTCTGTTTGCGGATGGACAATGGATAGAGGTTTCGTGAACCCCTCACGCTTTTCAACCAAGGCTTCGGTCCGGACATGACCAAAGGGTAATCTTGTCATCATCATTTCGTCATCCTGATTTGTTAGGTTCAAATCACTCCGAGCAAAACAG
>JBFFHG010000431.1:0-4286 GCA_041557055.1 Desulfosarcinaceae bacterium | reverse complement strand
CCCGGATGAAGACCCCCACTGACCAACCGTCGCAGATGATATGATGGAAGGTTATGAAGAAATGATGCGTCCGGGGGGCGATTTTATACAATGTGGCTCGAATCAGCGGCGCCCGGGTCAAATCAAACGGGCGTCCGGCCTCATCAAAGGCCATGGATTGCATTGCCCGGGACCGTTCCAATTGGGATACGCCCGTCAAATCCACAGTGCGGATCGCTACGGTCTCATGATCCTGCACCACTTGAACCGGCTCGCCGTTGCGCAAGATGAACTGCGTCCGCAATGCTTCATGACGCGCAACGACCATGTTGAGACTTTGCTGCAACACCCCCGCCTTCAGCTCCCCCTCCAGCCTCAGGGCCGCCGGTACGTTGTAAGCGCCGCCGCCGCCCTCAAGCTGGTCAATGAACCACAGGCGTTGTTGCGCAAAAGCCAGGGGCACAGGCGCCGTGGATTTTCGGGGCGCGATATCCGGTGGAGCCGGCCGTTCCAGCCCCTTGCGCTTTAAAAGCATGGCGATCAGGGCTTCTTTATCCGAGCGTTGTGCGGGCTTGTCCGCGGTGTCATTGCGGGTCATGTGTCGCAGTCCTTTTTTTGCAGGTTTTCCAACAGCGCGTTGACCTGATCATCGGGCATCTCTTCAACGGCCAATCGAATACGGGCTGTCTCTTCAGCCGCTCCGGGTTGCGGATCGAGGGCGGCAACGGCCTCTGCCATGGCGGCAATGGTGGGGGAAGCAAAAAGTGTACGAACCGCGATATCCACCCCGAAGATATCGCGAACCCTGGCCAGCAGGCGGGTCGCCATCAATGAATGGCCGCCCATCTCAAAAAAATTGCCGTTCACGCTGACGGTTTCCAGTTCTAGGATTTGAGCCCAGATCTTTTCCAGCACCTTTTCAACCGAATTGCGCGGCGGAACTGCGGTCGCCTGCGGTCGAATCCCATGGCGAAAATCGCGCAGCGCCTGCCGGTCCGCCTTGCCGCTGGATGTCAGCGGAAGGGCATCCAGAACCGCGATATCCGACGGCACCATGTAGCCCGGCAATTGCTTTCGCAGCCGATTCAGCAGGGGCGCGCTGGGACAGTCCCCCTGATTTGCCCCCACGACAAAGGCTGCCAGCCGTTTGGCGCCGCGGTTATCTGTCTGCACGACAACCGCGGCATCTTTTACGCTCTTATCGGCTTGCAGTGCGGCTTCGATTTCGCCCAGTTCGATGCGCAATCCGCGAATCTTCACCTGATGGTCCGACCGGCCCAGAAATTCAATCCGGCCATCCGCTTTGAAACGCCCTAAATCACCGGTACGGTAAAGGCGGCGCCCCGGAACCGAACTAAAGGGATGGGGGATAAATTTTTCCGCCGTCAAGTCGGGAAGATTCAGATAACCTCGCGCCAGTTGGGGGCCGCCGATATATATTTCTCCGGGGACACCGATGGGCGCCGGCTGTAAATATTCATCCAAAATATAGATTTGGGTATTGGCCACGGCGCGTCCAATGGACCCTGGGGCGCCGTCATCGCACAATTCATCCATGGCGACGCAGATGGACGTCTCGGTCGGGCCGTATTCATTGAAAAGCCGTTGTCCCCTGCTCCAGCGACGCGCCAAAGGCTGGGGACAGGGTTCGCCGCCGATGATCACGGTATTCAATGCCGGAAAATCATGTCTCTCGAATTCGTTAAGAACCGAAGGGGGCATGGCCATCATCGTAATGCCGGACTGCTTGATCAAATCGTATAGCCGGGGCCCGGGCAGGCGCGTTTCAGCGTCTGTCAGGCAAAGCCGCGCACCGGAAACAAGGGCGGCGAAAATTTCAAGCAAAGAGACGTCGAATGAAAGTGAAACCAGTTGCAAGACACAACTGTGACCACCGAGGCCGAAGGTTTGAATTTGCTGCCGGATCAGATTGCATACACCGCCGTGCGCCACCATCACGCCTTTTGGTTTTCCGGTGGAACCCGAAGTGTAGATGATATAGGCGCGATGGGCGCCTGTGGTCTGATGCGTCGGATTTGATGCGCTTTGGCTGGCGATGGCCGCGGCGCAGGAGTCGATGCAAATCTGCCCGATCCCCCTGTTGGGAAACCGCTGGCATGTGTCTCTTTTTACCAGAACCCACTTTACATCGGCATCGGCCGCCATGAATTGCAAACGGGCCGGCGGCAAGGCCGGGTCCAGGGGCAGATAAGTGCCGCCGGCCTTGAGAATCGCCAGCATGGCCACCACCGCGTCCAGGGTATCTTCCATACAGACACCCACGCCATCCTCCACAGCCAATCCCAGGTGCTTTAAATAGTGCGCCATCTGATTGGCGCGCTGATTTACCTGGGCGTAGGTCAGCACCATCTCTCCAAGCTCAAGGCAGGGCGCGTCGGGCCGGACCTGCGCGGTTTGCTCGAAAAGGGCGTGCAGGCAATGGCAACCCGCATCCGCGGCCGGTTGAGGATTCCACTGCGCCAGCAGCAGGCGCTGTTGGTTTGAATCCAGAATCGGCAGCCGATTGATGGATGTCCGGGGCATTTCGGGAATTTTGGCCAACAGGGTAAACAGATGGTCGATCATCCGCCGGATGGTTGCCCCATGGAAAAGATCGGAATTGTACTCAATCCGGCCGGCCATGGTGCTGTCCGTATCTGCTATCGCCAGGGTCAGATCCATTTGCGCGGCGCCCCGGTCCACAGGCATGGCGATCACTTCCAGATCGGCCAGCCGGGGAATCAGGGTCGCTGTTTTCTGATAAGCGAACATGACCTGCACAAGGGGCGGGCGGCTGACATCTCTGTCAGGGCTGAGAACCTCCACGATTTTCTCAAAAGGTATGTCCTGGTTGGCGTATGCTTCCAGGGCCGTGCGGCGGATCTCCGCCAGGCACCGGTCAAAGGTCGATCCATCCTGCAGGTTGATCCGCAGCGGCAGGATATTGACAAAAAATCCGATCAACGGTTCGATTTCCGGCCTGCGGCGATTGGCCACCGGCGTGCCGATCACCAGATCTTTTTGTCCGCTGAGGCGATACAGCAAAACCGCAAATGCCGCCAGCAGGACCATGAAGACCGTACAATTGGACGCCCTGCTCACTATCCGGATGGAACCGGCGATCTCCTCCGGGAGTTCAAACTCTTCGAAACTCCCCTGAAACCGCTGAATGGCGGGCCGGGGACGATCCGCCGGAATATTCAAAACAGGGGGGGCGCCGCGCAACCGCTCTTGCCAGAACGCCAGTTGGGCATCGTATCGCCCCCGGGCCAGGCGGCGGCGCTGCCAGGCGGCAAAATCCCTGTACTGCACCTTGAGCGGTGAAAGGCCGGCGGGTTCCCCGGATACCCGCGCCTTGTAAAGCCGGTCCAGTTCATCAATAAAGATGCCGACAGACCAGCCATCCGCCGCAATATGATGGAATGTGGAAAGAAGAACGTGTTCCCGGGCACCGACCCGAATCAGCACAATGCGCAACAGCGGGCCTTTGGACAAATCAAAGGGCTTCTGCGCTTCCTGTGCGCACAAGCCAGACACCGCGTCCTGGCGCTGCGGGCTGTTCCCGGCCTCAAGGTCCACCATCCGAAACCAGGGCGGCGGCTGTTGCAGAACCCTCAAAGCGGGAACGCCGTCATGATTCTCAAAGAGAGTGCGCAATACCTCGTGCCGCTGAAAAATCGCGGACACCGCCCCGGTCAGGGCCGGCACGTTCAGTTCGCCTTTTAGCAAATGGGCGGCGGCAACATTATAGGCGGCGCTTTTGCGTTGAAAAAGCGAGAAAAACCAAAGCCGCTCCTGACCCGCGGACAACTGGGGGGATGAACCCCGGGCAACTTCGACAGGCGCGCCGCCATCGCAACGACCGGCGGAGATCAACGTCTCCACTTCGCACGCCAGGGCCTCAATGGTGGGCGCTTCGAACAAGGTCCGGATCGGCAGGTCGATATCAAAGATCTCGCTCACCCGGGCGGCCATCCGGGTGGCGTTGAGGGAGTGACCGCCCAAATCAAAAAAATTGGCTTGAATGTTGTTCGCTGCCTCCATTTCGAGAATATCCTGCCACACGCCGGCGAGGATCTCTTCTGTCGGCGTTCGCGGAAAAACATGTCGGCCGCCGGGGGCATCAATCTTATCCGGTTTCGGCAGGGCTTTTGCGTCGATTTTTCCATTTTCCGTCAAAGGAAAGGCGGATAGAAAGGCAAACGCGACCGGCACCATGTATTCGGGAAGTTTGGACCGCGCAAAAGCCCGCAGCGCATCAGGGGTTAAACCGGCATCCGGATCGGCAAGAACATATGCCGCCAGGT
>JBFFHG010000430.1:0-4287 GCA_041557055.1 Desulfosarcinaceae bacterium | reverse complement strand
GAGGCTAACGCTTTGGCATGCGCACCACGGTCTCCAACAAAAAATTGAATCAATACATCATGAAACATAATTAAAGAAAAAGCCAAAACCACACCCAAAAATAAATTGAACAAAATTGCGACCTTAAGAAAATCGTGGGTTCGTTTAATTAACCCGGCCCCCAAGTTGATGCTGACAGGCGCATGAATAGCGCCTGCGACACTATACGCAATCAGGCATCCGCTGTATAAAATATAGTTTACGATGGTAAACGCCGCAACACCATCGATTCCGGCCTGCAGAATAAGCACATTATTAAAAACAAAGACGACCACCCCGCTTGAGGCTTCATTCAAGAATTCAGACAACCCATTAAAAATCGAAAAAACGGTTTTCTTCATGCAGTTTTTCGGGATGGTAAATCGTAAGCTGCTATGCTCTGCAAAAAATGACGGCAAAAGGATGAAAAATGTCATGGATTGTGAAATACCGGTCGCCAGAGCAGCGCCGCCTATCCCCATTTTAAAACAAACCACCAGAATCCAGTCGAGAACAATATTCATGATTGCGCTAAACAGAACGGCAAACGAAGCAAGTCCGGGGTTGCCATTGATTCTTGCAAAAAAAGTCATCCCGATTCCCAAAAGCTGGATTGGCAAAAAACAAAAGTAATTATTGATATATATGACGACGCTTTTGCTGATCGCATTGTTTGCGCCAAGTATTCGTGCAATGTTATAAGGAAAAATGAGAGCCAAAGCGGCTATAATCAACGATAATATCAGCATGAGCAAAGCCGTTTGAGAAAAAATTTTAGAGGCTTCCGCCTTATTTTTCTCTCCGATCAATTTGCCGCAAGACACACCGCCGCCGGCACCGAGCATGATAATGATTCCCAATAATAAAGAGACAAAAGGAATTATCAGATTAATTACGGCAAGCGCATGGGCTCCGACAAATCTTCCGACAAAGATACCATCGACAATTGCCGCTGAAGAAATTGCAACCATCCCTATTATTGTTGGCATTGTATATTTAAAAAAGATCACCGTTATGCCACTCTTGGTAATCTCCAAGTCTTCCTTCAAACCAAACGCTCCTTATCTTCCGTTGGATTCGCGCACATGACGGACTCAGTTCCGGCAGACAGCGCAAACCTTATTCAATTTCTCCATTTCCTTGCCGAAAGGCGTGATGGTGGCATATGTTTCCGATTGAGAATTCCCGGGCAAATTATATTTTGTGAATGTCGCCAAAGTTCCTGAAGGCCCGATATCCACATAAATATAATTTCCGTTTATTTCCATCATTTCAATCGTATTCTTAAACATCACCGGTTTGCGGGTAACCTCCCAGAGATAATCTTTTCCGACTTCATTTAAAATAGTGGCGCTAACACATGAAACAAACTTTATTTCCGGTTTGTTGCAAGGTTTCTCTTTCAAATAGCTGATATATTCAGATCGGGCAGGATCCATAAATGCTGAATGAAAAGCATAACAAACAGGCAGGGGTTGATAGAGAATTTCATTGCGTTTTAAATGCCTTTCAATGAGGTCCAGTCCATTTCTTTCCCCGGAAACGACAAAATGAGAATAAAAATTAATTGAGGACAATTCGCTGTTTTCACTTATAATCCTTTCACTGTCATACAAATTCACATCGCCAATGATGGCCGTCATTCCGCCTTTCCGGCAATAATTTTCTATAACCCCAGCATGATACAAAACCGCCTCCATCGCATGTTCATAATCGATAACGCCGGCAATGGCGGCGGAAGCAATTTCGCCTAAACTCGCGCCCAGCACATAATCCGGGGTAACGCCTTGTTCCATCAGCACCCGGGCAAGAGCATATTCAACCATGAAAATCGACGGGTGAGTGTACCGGATTTCGTCAAACAGATCCATCCGGCGCTTGTTCTCATTATATAGGTATGCGACAATGGATCGGCCGCATATTTCATAGACGAGGTGATCCAGTCTGTTCATCCAATCACGGAAAAGAGGGTGACTGTCGTAAAGCGCCTTTCCCATGTGGTAATACTGAGATCCCTGACCGCTAAACATAAATACAATCGATTTAGCCATATACATAATCCTTTGTGAAAAGGCCGCGGCCCCTAAATCATGTCGAAACAGTCTGTCCTGATCTGATTCACCAGCTTGAGCAATATTTTCTTGGTATTTGGACTGATCTCAATAAATTCTCTGCATCCCTGCTTCAGCATATAACATATCGTTTCAGTCCACTTCACCCTTTGGGTCATCTGCCGGATCAGCCCTTCCTTTATCTGGTTCGGTTCATGAGGCAAAGCCGAACAATTTGAAATTACGGGAATCTCGGGTTTTTGAAATTCAAAACCGCGTATGTATTCAGCAAACTCCTCTTGCCCCGCTTTCATATAGCGGGAATGAAACGCCCCACTCACATTTAACACCACATACATGTCGGCTCCGGCTTTTTCAAAAATCCCCTGAGCCTCCTGAATCTGAGTCAAAGGTCCGGAAATGACAATCTGCGTTGCGGAGTTGTCGTTGGCAATGTCCAATGTATCCAAGCTGTTTCGTTCCAAGGTTTCCACGACTTTTTCATAGTTCAATCCGACAATAGCCGCCATACCCCCGTTTTTCGCTTTGGCCATGACTTCGCCGCGTTTTTTGACCAGCCACAAACCCGATTCAAAATCAAAAACACCGGCGCAAAAAAGAGCTGAATATTCCCCCAGGCTATGCCCTGCAAGATAATCCGGTTTGCTTCCCGATGCATAGTATCTTTCAAGATAATCTAACGTACTGACAACATACAGCGCGGTTTGAGTATATTGAGTTTGGTTCAACTTATCTTCATGGTCCTGAAGACACAGTTCATCAACCGAATAACCGGCAATCGCATTGGCCTTATCAGTCATTACCTTGAATTTTTTAAACAAATCCCCCCCCATCCCCTTGCGTTGGGCGCCTTGCCCCGGAAACAAATAAACAATCATTGCTTTACCCTTCCTCAATCAATAATAAATTATACCCACACCCGAAAACGGATGCCGCCCGACACTTAAATCTGCTGCATGATTTCATCCGGATAGGCATCCTTGCGATAATTGTCCTGCAGGCTGAACCTGGCAATCATTATTTGCTGGATTTGGGAGCTTCCCTCAATAATTTCAATCACTTTTGCCTCACGAAACAGACGCTCAACACCAAATTCTTCATGTAAACCGTTGGCGCCATGAACCTGAACGGCATCCATACAGACCTTTAACGCGACCTTGGAGGCAAAATATTTTGCGATTGTTGTTTCCATAACCGCATCCGGGTCTTTTTTCTTTCTCAATTCGGCGGCTCTCAGGCAAAGGGCTCGCGCGGCATGGACGCTTGTGGTTGCATCTGCGATAAGGCCTTGAATAAGTTGAAAGTTGTGAATCTTTTGCCCGAATTGTTCCCGGAGCCTTGAATAATTGACCATTTTTTCCAACGCAGCCTGGGCAATTGAAACTCCCGCCCAGGCAACACTGTATCGTCCATGGTCCAAAGCCGTGGAAGCAATAAAGGAAAATCCGGCCCCCAAGTTTCCCACCAAATTGTTCACCGGGACAGCCACATTTTCAAATTCAATCTCGGCAATATGAGCGGATTTGGCGGCCATCAACCCTTCGATGGGTTTTGTGGTCACACCGTCATAATCCCTGTCGACCAAAAGAGCGGAAATCTTATCCTCCACAAGGGCGATTACCAGAAAAAAATCGGCCACATCACCAAAAGTAATCCATTTCTTTTTGCCGTTGAGGATAAAATGATCTCCCTGTTTTTTGCCGAATGCGAGAATACTTTTAGCGTCACTGCCACGCTTGGGCTCGGTGAGGGCAAACGCGCCGATTTTCTCCCCACGAGCCATTGCATATATGTATCTCGCTATTTGATCTTTATTTGCATATCTCAAAAGAGTTTCTCCAACCACAGAACTGTGAACCGTCAAAAGGCTTCTGGTTGAACAGCAGGCTTTTCCAATCTCTTCCGTCATCTTTCCGTAAAATTCGGGATCAAGCCCAAGCCCTCCGTACTTTGTTGGGAAATTTGCACCCAAATACCCCTTTGTACCCATTTTCTGAATTAATTCACGTGGAATTCGTTTTTCTTTGTCAAACGTAAGGGCAAAGGGGCGTATTTCTTCATTGCAAAATTGTTTTATTTCTTCCAAAAATTTTTCCGGCCCATTAAGATGACCCATGATTTCCTTTCCATTCTTTTAATCTGGCAATTAATAGATCGATTTTCATTTTTTTGTATTTACCCTAACGTTCAATGACCT
>JBFFHG010000429.1:0-4304 GCA_041557055.1 Desulfosarcinaceae bacterium | reverse complement strand
GATTTTGCTGATAACAATCCTTCATGAACTCGCGAAAGGTCTCACCGGGTATATCCGGACTGTCAAAAATCCATTTTTCCATGCGGATGAAATTCTCCACGAATTTCTTGTTGTCCACATTCTCAAAAAACCCCACATATTTATCGACCATCAGGCGCGCCGGGTTGAGCAGCAAAAATCCGAAATTCAGAAAATCGCCCGGGATATTGCCGTAGGTGTCCACAAGCCGGTCCACCTGAACGTGCCGCATCCAGATATTCAGCAAACCGGTATCGATGTCAAAGTGGGTGGGGGTCACTGTCGTAATCAGATTCTGAACCTTCTGCGGATGCAACGCCGCAAAAATAACACCGAAGGTCCCGCCCATGCAGATCCCCATCATATTGATTTTGGGCACATTGTTTTGGTTGCAAATGAAATCGACAATATCGTTGATGTAAATATTCACGTGGTCGTCGATCCCCACAAAACGATCTTTGCGGGTGGGGTATCCCCAATCAACCATATAGACATCGACCCCCTCTTTCAAAAGATTCTCCACCACACTCCGCCCCGGTTGCAGATCAAGCATGGTCTCGCGGTTGATCAAGGCGTAAATCAACAACAGGGGGGTTCGCAGTCGTTGCCTGGCAAGGGGGCGATAGTGCTTGAGTTTGACACGGTCTTGCTCATAGACCACATCATAGGGTGTGGTGGCGATAGCGTCGTCGAGTTCTCCCAGGAGAACATCCGCCGCTTTGCCCATGCGCTGATGGGCGATTTCAGCCTCTTGGGCCAAATGCTTCAAAATCAAATCAACCGGAATGCCGGTCTGTGCCATATTCTCTTCCCTCTTCTTTCATTCTCTCAAAAAGTTTTACGAAAAACGGCATAGCAACATATTGCTTGCCGCTATGATCTTTTTTCATAGACCCGCATCCGCTTTTTCAGCAGATAGATCTCTTTGTACAGATCATCCAGGTCCTGGTGCGTGGGCACATTGAACTGCTTCAAAAGATCATTGACAACAGCTTGCCGGGCTTCCACATACTGGTTCAAAGCGTCCAGGGTTTTGGCCATGACCACTGAATATTCCGGCTGTTTGAACAGTTCCATATAATGGCCTTCCAGCAACCGGACCCATAGGTTGTAGTAAGTTTTGGATTTCTCATCTATCGGACCTTCCGCAGTCATCTCAACCATTTTTTCTTGAAGGCTGTTGAACGATCTTTCGATGGGTTGGGCCAGCATGTGTAAAAACGCCGACAACGCCCCCTGCAAGGCACTCATCTTATCCGCAGCCTGCAGCGCCCGCTCCTGGTAAAAACGCCCCAGCCCAATCTGGGGCAACCTCAAGTACTGGCTGAATTCTTTCTCATAAACCTCGATCCATTTTTGGATCAGTTCTTTGTCCAACTCCTGGACATCCGCAGCGGAAAGGGAAGCGCTTCGCTTCTGAATCCATTGCCTGACCTGGGACTGCAAACCGGTAAAGCTTTGCAGGCAGCTCTGGGTAAACCCCAGGGTAATATCCGGGGCCATTTTCGCGGCTTTTTGAAAGTGTTCCAGCGCCGCGGGTTCGCTCATGGCGTCTAGCGCAGTCTGCCACATTTTGGTCGTGGTTTGAAAGGATTGGCCGACCCGGCCCTTGAGATTGGGTGTTTTCAGGCTTTCCGGCCCTTGAAACATTCCGCTCCATTGTTTGAAAAGCGGGCTCCAGAGTTCATTTATGATCTTACCCCAGTCCGCAGTTGAGCTGTCCTGAGGCCCCTGTTCCTGGGTCTCGTCTTTTTCGGTCATGACCTACCTCATTATGTTCCAAAGCCTTTGAAGAACTACCCTTGGGATCCCAGCCGCAGCCCGCCGTGGATGAAAAAAACATCTCCGGCCAATGCTTCGTTGCGATACAATTCACCGACAAAAGCCGCCACCTCATCAGGTTCGATCAAGCGACCGATCGGCACCTGGCCGATGATTTTGTCCAGCACCTTATCGGGCATCCCTTTAACCATGGGGGTGCCCACATAACCCGGCGCGACCGCCACGCATCGGATTTTGTCTGCCAGCCCCCTGCGGAAAAACTCGGCGGTGATGACCTTGGGCATGACCGACATGGCGGCTTTGGTTGCGGAGTAGTTGATCTGGCCGGCCGTGCCCAGGGACCCGGTGGAGGAGACCAGGCAGATCAGCCCCCTGCAATTGTTATTGATCATTCTTTCGGCACACTCCCGAACCGTTAAAAAGACACCGGTCAGGTTGATGTCCACAACCATCTTGAACTGATCCAGAGACATCTTGCGATTGACCTTGCCGGTTTGCCCGTCAGTGGAAACCATCATACCGTCCTTGATAATACCGGCAAACGGCGCCACCAAATTGATTTGACCGAATTTTTCAATGGCTGTGTCCGCCAGGCGGGCACACTCTTCTTCCAGGGTGACATTGCAAAGGACAGTGACCACATCGCCTTGAAGCTCCCGAGCCGCTTTCTCCAGGGCCGCTTCCGCCACATCGCCGATAACGACCTTGCCTCCCTTTTGTAGCCAATACCTGGCCATCTCCTGGCCGATGCCGCTGGCACCACCGGTGATCACTGCAACCGAGCCCTTGATCTCCAACATCTTACCGCCTCCTTGTTCATGAATAAAATGTTTCAATTAAAGCAAATACCACCTGCATAAGTTCATCTCCCTCCCGCTGGTTGACCCGTTCGCCCTGACAGGGCAAAGACACCGACAGGTACCGGGAAAGCCGTTAAAAGAGAGAGCCCCCCCTTGATGCTTAAAAAAACCAAATTTTAAGAGTCTATTTCAGAAATGGTGCCAGGTTCGCCAAGGACCGAACGTGCTGTGCCAGATAAGAGCAACTAAAAAATAGCGGGATCGGATAAGAATGGGTAATATCTCACAATTGCACCACGAATGACTATAGCACAATTATGAACCCATTGAACACGT
This sequence comes from Desulfosarcinaceae bacterium, assembly GCA_041557055.1. Classification (GTDB taxonomy): domain Bacteria; phylum Desulfobacterota; class Desulfobacteria; order Desulfobacterales; family Desulfosarcinaceae; genus JARRKU01. The sequence goes on along the minus strand of JBFFHG010000429.1, from coordinate 1,368 downwards.
TTTTTCAAGAAATGAATTGTAAGAATTCAATTAGCGCGCAGAGAGGTGGATTGCGTCAAACGCCGAGCCCGGCCAGATGGTTATGGATCAGGGCCATGAGATGGCGCGTCAGGGGCCCGGGGCGGCCCGTTCCGATAATTGTTTGATCTATCTGAACCACGGGCACCAAGCCCTTGTTGGTGCCGGTCAAAAAAACCTCCTGAGCCGCGATCAACTCCCGTCTGGGCAGATCGCGGATAGCATGGGGATAGTGTTGGGCGACGATATCCAGGACCACCTTACGGGTTATTCCGGAAAGAATCCCCCGGCCGGGCGTAACCAGAACACCGTTGATAAAAGCAAACAGATTGCTGGTGGAGCCCTCCAGGGCATTGTCATCATCGTCCAGATAGACAGCTTCAACAGCCGCTTCGGCCTGGGCATTTCTCAGGGCCAGGGCCGCCGGAAGGTAATTGATGCTTTTGGCGCCGGGGTTGTTGCGTTTGATTTTCAAAGTTATCACCTTGACCCCACGGGTGTACCAGTGATCGGGCAACTTGGGCAAGGGCGTAATCAATACCAGTAACCGCGGCCGGCCCGCGGGCGTAATAAAATCCGGGCTGGAGCCGCCCGTAACGACAATCCGGATATTGGCCTCCGCGGTTATCTTGTTGCGGGCCAGGGTTTCCAACGCCACGCGGCAAATCTCTTGGTGGCTCCAGGGCAAATCCAATTTGACCTCCCGGGCCGAAGACAACAACCGGGTGACATGTTCCTTTAAAAAACAGGGTGTTCCGTTATAGGTCCGCAACAGATCAAAGACACCGATACCGCGGATGACGGCCAGATCGTCCACCGGTATCATGGCCTGATCAGCCGGTAAAAATTTTCCGTCAACGTAATAGATATTCATTCATACGGCCTTTTTGATTTCAATGCCTGGCTTAATACACCATGGCCATTTTTATCTCCAGGGCAAACGCAAAATTTAAATATCAACTTCGTGAAACAACCTGTTACATCAGAAACATGGAAAATCGCGCCATTGTTCCAATCAATGGAAAAACACGACTCTGGTCAAAAAAAACTTGACATAACCGGCCGGCATATGTTTGTCTGCCCCCCAATCTGACAGCCGCTTTGCCAATGGACACCGGCAAGCGCATCTGGAAGCAAACCGGACCCATTGCGTTCAACGTCCGGATTCCGAGATCCATCACAACCTGTTCACCGCAACCCGCCACGGCCTTGACAAGGCCGCGCGTTGGAACATGCAACTTCATGTGAAAGAGCTCATGTTTTTCACATGCAGCGCAACAAGGACCCCATACAGCCCCATGGACCGATACAGCAACTATTTTTTACAGCACCTGATCTATCTGCAGGACG
>JBFFHG010000428.1:0-4307 GCA_041557055.1 Desulfosarcinaceae bacterium | reverse complement strand
GTACGTCACTTGGCAGTAATCCATGATGCTTGAGGCATGGGCGGTGGTGTTAAACCGGATATAACTCCAGTCACCTGCCGCTGGAGTAGCCTGGTTGGAGGTGAAAACAATGGGGCTGGCGGCGCTGCCCTGGGCCGCCAGGGCACCGGGATCGCCCGAGGATGCGCCGACGGTCAGGTTGTGGTTGCCGTTGAAGCGCACCTGCACCCCGGGCTCGATGGTCAGGGTGGTCACGGCATCGGCGCCGTCCGTGCCTTTCACGGTGATGCTGGAACTGACGATATAGGGACTGCCGGAAAGGGTCCAGGTGGTGTCGGTTGCAATGGTGCCGCCGACAGTGGTATCGGCTGACGCAGGCGGCACAGCCATAATTATCAGCAAAAAAACAAGAGGGAAAAAGCAAAAGGGCGATTTGGGGTATAGGGGGTTCACGGGCAATCCTTTGCGCATGGCTATGGGGTTACAATCGAGTAAAAGCCGATTCAAATCAGCTCAAAAAAACACAACAATATGTCTGTGCGCTTATCGTGCCCGATGGCGCCGGGAACGGTTTGCACATGTATTGATAATGTGGAATGATTGCTTTTCTTTTTTTAAGATTTTTGCAGAATTGTCAATACCAAAAAATTGGGGATAAAATACTGTGCCAAAATAAGTATTGTGTTGAGTATCATTCTGTTTTAATTGGTTATTTAAAAATAGGGAGTGTTTTTTGATGAAAGCCATGGTCATTGACCGGATTCAGAATCTTGTTGATGGTGCGGTGCCTTTGACGCCGGCGGAATTGCCGGTTCCGCCGGTGGGCGACCATGATCTGTTGGTCCGGGTCAAAGCCTGCGGGGTGTGTCATACCGAGTTGGACGAGATCGAGGGCCGCACGCCGCCGCCGCGCTTGCCGGTGGTGCCGGGACATCAGGTGGTGGGGCGGGTGACGGCCAGGGGTGATCAGGTCCGGCGATTTGCCCTGGGTGACCGGGTGGGGGTGGCCTGGATCTATTGGGCCTGCGGTCGTTGCGAACAGTGCCGGGCGGGATTTGAAAATTTGTGCGTGGGGTTCAGGGCTACGGGAAGGGACGCCCACGGCGGTTATGCAGAGTATATGACAGTTCATCAGGATTTTGCCTATGAACTTCCGCAGGGCCTGTCCGATGCCCAGGCCGCTCCTTTGCTGTGCGCGGGGGCGGTGGGCTATCGCTCCATGGCCCTGACCGGCCTGAAGAACGGCCAGCGTCTGGGGTTGACCGGTTTCGGCGCTTCGGGCCATCTGGTTCTGAAGATGGTGCGCCACCAATACCCTGGCAGCGAGGTGTATGTTTTTGCACGCAGCCCCGGGGAGAGGTGCTTTGCCCTGGAGCTTGGGGCGGTGTGGGCCGGGGATACGGTTGAGACGCCGCCGGCGCTTCTTCACTGTATCATCGACACCACTCCGGCCTGGGCACCGGTGGTGGCGGCCTTGAAGTGTTTGACGCCGGGCGGCCGCCTGGTGATCAACGCCATCCGCAAGGAGAGCGGTGACCGCAAGCGCCTGCTGGATTTGAACTACGCAGAGCATTTGTGGCAGGAGAAAGAGATCAAAAGCGTGGCCAATGTGACCCGCCGGGACGTGAGCGCATTTCTTGCCCTGGCCTCCCGGATTCCGATTGTGCCGGAGGTGCGGACCTATGGGTTGGATGAGGCCAACCGCGCTTTGATCGAACTTAAGCAACGCAAGATTCGCGGTGCCAAAGTTCTGGTGATGTGAACTGCGGAATGAAAAGGTTATGCTTCTCCCATGTTTTCATTTTCTTCGGCTTGTTCCCGCGCCCTGGTTATGGGCACCGGATGCAGCAGCAATTGCTGAATATCTTTGAGCTGGCGGCTGATCAGCGATGAGACCCAGAAGAAGGCAAATCCGAGGATTCCGATGGCCAGATAGGCAAATCCCAGCAGAAGCCCCAATGGAAAGGCATTGGGGCTATGGGGGATGGGCACGCGCATGCCGGCCTGCACATCACTGATGGTGGTCCAGGATAAAACAGCGCCGATAATACCGGCACATAGTATCAGCCAGGCCACTATCGGCAGCAGACGTGTCAATCCGTTGTCCGGATTGGTTTGGGCCTGACGGGGCATTGATCTGGCGGCTGCATGAGCTGCCGGAGCGATTGGGTCGAATTCGGGCAAGGCCTCCTCCATTTCGTGCGGGGTGGGTATGGCGGTTTCAGGTGCGGATGCTCCGAATGCCATGGCGCGGGGAGCATGGGGGGCTGCCGCGTCCGCCTGATCCGGGAGATTTTCTTCTTCTATGTTTTCGGGAGCTTCCCTTGTATGGATTTCAGTTTGAGCGGCGGGCACTGTAATGTCTTCGGTGGTTTGCATTGGTGAATTTTCACTCTCCGCAACAGACGAATGGGCCGGTTCATCGGCCCGGGCCGGAGAGGCGCCGGGTGTTTGACGCTGCCCGGAAACCCGGTTGGGGCGTTTTTCGGTTGCCGCGGGCTGCCGCTCTTGGGCCGGATTTTCAGATTCCGGCGGCGCTTCATCAGGGGCCGCTGTGGTTTGCGTCTGCTTGTGGGTATGTTTCCATTCATTCCGGCGTTTGCGGATCTGTTCGGCTGCGAACCGTTTGGCAAGTTCCAGGGTCTGGGCGTGGCGTTCGTCGTGAATCCGGTTTTCAAGCCGTTCCCGCAAACGTTTTTCCACGCGTTCGCGGGCTTTACGCAACGATTGGGCATCCACCGGACTGGCTTTCAGATGGGGCGGCGGGGTGTCGGCAAGGGCCTGGTCGGCCATTTTTGCATACTCGTGCTTTGAATAGACAACGCCGCAAGCCGGGCATTCGGTGGCTGGAACAAAGGCGTCATCTCTGCTCTGGCGTTCATAACCGCATTTGGGGCACTTCATTGCTTGGCCTCTTGTTGGGTTGTGAAAAATAAAATATTAAATGCAAACATAATGCCAATAATGAGCATGGCATCATTGTTATCCATAACCATACAAAATGTTGGGGCGGCCGGTGGAATATGCTATGTATCTGGAAAATGCAATGGATTTTCAGAGGGCGATTTGGCTTGGAACCCCACAACCAAGACTCCCGGGGTGACAAAATTCGGCAGTGGAGACTTAAATTTTTTAATAGCAGGAAGCTCGTTGAATTTTTGCAGTTGAGGAGAGTGTATGGCCAAACCGATGCGAGACAACCGTTCCTTCCGGGGAATGCTTCAATCCGATGACGGCATAATTGCCAAGGTGCTGGACAGAAGCGCTGATGAGATCAGGTTCCAAAGCACCTTCGGGCTGTCGCCCCACATGATCGAGCGCTTGAAGTCCCATCCGGAGCACATCCTTTTCAGTGAGCGTTCGCGGATTGCCCGGTTAGGGGTCCAAATCACCAGTGATCCGCCCGGTTTCGATCAGTTGCAGGGGGACGAACTGGTGGTCACCCAGACCGCCTCGGCCGCTATTCCCGGATATCCGGCCCTGGATCAGTTGGAGGCCTTCTTTGTGCCGGGGCTGCCGGTGGGCCGAATGGTGTATTGCGATCCCGATGCGCTGCTCTCCTCAGAGCAGGTGATGGCTGCCATTGATCAGGCCGAGTTGAAATTGCCGGCCTCAACGGCCATCTCCAGCGACGGCAGTATTGTGATTGCACCCCATAAAGTGGTCTGCGAATTGCGTCACGATATCGACAACCAGACTTTCGGCCGCATCCTGCTGTGTGAGGACGGCCGTGAGATGCTCAACCGGTACCAGATCGGCCGGGCGGTGGCGCATGTGATCATCCCCCCCGGCCAGGGGGTGATCACCACCTGTTCCATGTTTCTGAACGAACATTATGTGGTATTGCAAAGCGGTTTTTCATTGGGACGCAACTTGCCGGCCACCGTGCTGGACCCGATCAAGACCCGGGGTATCCGCATCTACCTGGAGATTATCAACGGTACCGCCCACACCATCGTAAATCCGCTGATCAGCGCACGAATATACGGCACGCCCAAACCCAAGGGCGGTGAACGGCGTAACACCAGGGCGACCAATCACCGCCAGTACAGCTACGCCGATCTTAAAAAACTGGAAGCCAAGTTGACGGTCAAAACAGCCCGGACCTGCCATTTTCTTTCCCGGCCGCTGGCGGTGGCCAAATCGCCGCCCAACGGGCTGGATAAGGTCAAAACCGCTTTCAATGGTCCCCCATCGGCCTGCCTGGTTTCCAAGGCCCATTGCTCGCTGGCGCGGACCGATTTTTCACAGCGCAGTCAATGCTCCCACATTTACGCCACCTCACGGTTGGGCAGCATGGTGGGCAAAACGCCGGCCATCCTGGTTCT
>JBFFHG010000427.1:0-4308 GCA_041557055.1 Desulfosarcinaceae bacterium | reverse complement strand
GCATAAAAGTCAGCTTGCTGGACAAAGATATCAAGGTGACATTGGGACTGGAGATATTGAACCCCGCCCGTCATTCAGCCCGGCAACCATGCCGACCTCAATGCCCCCTGCAATCGCCTGGTCCGTAAAACAGGCGGGGCCGATATTTTCAGGGACGGCGCGTTCAAGCCGGGATCATCACCAAATGCATTTCAGGGGCCCGGCCAAGAAGGCCTGAAGATTCTTGCCAAAGTAAGAAAAGATCCCCGGATTCAATTCCGCGCAGACTCCGGCTCTGCAAAATCCGGAGGGCCGAAGAGCCAAAGGTGAAGTAATTGTAACCGCCGTATACATTAGGAGAAAAAAATGAAATCAAATCCAGCAGACCGGCAACAGCGGGTGACCGGCTATGAGCAAAAAGGATATTGGCAACCGTTTACACTTGGTGAGCATCTGAGGGCCTGGGCGCGGAAATATGGCGAGCGGGTCGCGCTGGTCGGGCAGGGCCGGCGCATGTCATACAAGGAACTGGATCGGTGCGCAGATGAACTCGCCTCGGGCTTTTACCATTTGGGGATCAAACCGGGCGACCGTATTCTGATCCAACTGCCCAACCGTATTGAATTTGTTCTTTCCTGTTTTGCCTTATTTCGTATCGGGGCCATTCCGATTTTATCCATGCCGTCCGGCCGGGAAGCGGATATTGATGCGCTGTGCAATCTGGCCGGACCTGTTGCCTATATCACCACAAGCCGTTTTCTGGGGTTCGATTTTTATGCGCTCGCTCAAAAAATGGCGTCAAAACATCCATGTCTCAAATATATTATTACCGATGAGGGGGTAGAGAGCGGCAATTTGGCCCTGTGCAACCTTGGTCGGCCGCCGTCGGATCTTGTCGGACCCCATTACCGGGATACAGCCCTGTTGCTATTGTCCGGCGGCACGACGGGTACGCCCAAGCTGATACCGCGTACCCATACGGATTATGCGTATAATGCCCGGGCATCCGCCCAACGATGCCGACTCACAGCTCAGAGTGTCTGCCTGACGGTGCTCCCGGCAGCGCATAATTTCCCCCTGGCATGCCCCGGCATATTGGGAACGCTCTCTGTGGGAGGACGCGTGGTGCTTGCCCAAACCACGAGTTATGATGAGGCGTTTCCTTTAATAGAAAAGGAGCGGGTGACGATTACCGCCCTTGTGCCGAGCCTTGTCAATTTTTGGTTGGCGGCGCGTGAATGGGACGCCAGTGATCTTTCCAGTCTGCGTTTGCTTCAGGTCGGCGGAGCGCCTTTGGATGCAGCCCTGGCTGCCGCTGTTGAACCGGTTCTGGGATGCTGCCTGCAGCAGGTGTTCGGCATGGCTGAGGGGCTGCTTTGTTATACCCGTCCGGAAGATCCCGGCCATGTCGTCATCCATACCCAGGGCCGCCCGCTTTGTGAAGATGACGAAATCAGGATCGTCGATGAGCAGGACAATGACCTCCCCCATGGCGAAATGGGAGAATTGCTGGTGCGCGGTCCCTACACGATTCGCGGGTACTATCGTGCACCGGAAGAGAATCGCCGTGCGTTCACTTTCGACGAATTCTACCGCTCGGGTGATAAAGCCAGAATAACGCCGGAAGGAAATATTCAGGTGAAAGGTCGGATAAAGGACCAGATTAACAGGGCCGGAGAAAAAATTGCCGCCGCTGAGATCGAGTTTCATTTACGTGCCCATCCCGACATTCGGGATGCCGCCCTGGTGGCATTGCCCGATGAACATCTCGGTGAGCGAAGTTGCGCATTTATCATGTGCTCTGCCCCGCATCCCGATCTGACGACGATTCACAAATTTTTGCGGCAACGCGGATTGGCCCGCCATAAAATGCCCGATCAGCTTGAATCAATTGACGCGTGGCCCATGACCGATGTTGGTAAAATTAATAAACGGGAACTGGTTTCTCAGGCTTCCCTCAAGGCAACCCCATGAAGGATGATGTGATGACGATCAGACAATTTTATTTTGAACAAACCGTTCCGATTACCTGTGACCCGTTGGTTTTGGCTGGAAGCCTTGCGGATTCGCGCCTGACGGACACTTATCTCATTTACGAAAATAACGGCGAGTGGTCTGTCGGCATGGGCGCCGCGGCGCTGATAACCGCCCGTGCCGGTAAAACCAGTTTGCAGATGAATGGCCGTTCTTACCAATGGGATAGTGCCTTTTCGGTTGATTCCATTCAAACCGCTTTGGATACCTTGCCGATGGACCAATGGCGCGCCTATGGCATGGCGAACTTTGAACTGGCGCGGCATAATTACAATTTGCCGTGCGCGTCGACACAGGAAATTCTTTTGCAACTCTTTATTCCGGCATTCGAGGTACGCCTGCAGAAAGGTTCGGCGCATTTACGCGCGTTGGGCAAGGACCGGTTGCAAGAGCTCGTACAATTGTTCAAGGTCCTGGAGAGTTCCGCACACACCGTAGAGAAAGGTGTTTTTGACCTGCGTATTGCCGAAAACAAACTATCCGTCCCTGAAATTGAGACCCACGATGCGGACGCCTACGGAAAATGCGTGCGTTTGGCGGTCGATGAAATTCATGCCCGGCAGTACCTGAAGGTGATTTTGTCCCGCACGATCCCACTGGCCGCAAAGATCGACATTGTGGCCAGTTATCTTGCCGGACGCAGGGCAAACACGCCGGCCCGTTCCTTTTTACTTCGACTCGATAACATGGAGGCCGCCGGATTTAGCCCTGAAACAGTTGTCGAAGTCACCAAAGAGGGATGGGTCAGCACGCAGCCTTTAGCCGGCACCCGATCTTCAGGGGCCAATGTCGAAGAGGAGTTGAAATTGCGTGATGAACTTTTGCATGACAGCAAGGAAATTCACGAACATGCGGTGTCGGTACAACTGGCCTTTGAAGAGTTGCGCGGTGTTTGTTTGGCAGAATCCGTCCGCATAACGGATTTTATGTCGGTCGCCCGGCGCAACACGGTGCAGCACCTGGGGTCAAGGCTGAAAGGGCGACTCAAAAAAGGATATAGTGCCTGGCACGCTTTCAACGCGTTGTTTCCCGCAGTGACGGCCACGGGTATTCCGAAACGAGAATCAATAGATGCCATCGGCCGTATTGAATCTCAGCCCCGCAATCTTTATAGCGGGTGCGTGATGATTGCCGATAGTGATGGTGCCCTGGATGCCGCTCTGGTGCTGAGGACTGTTTTTCAGAAAAACAAAAAAGCATGGCTGCATGTGGGCGCGGGCATCGTTGACATGTCGCGTCCTGCGCGTGAGATAGAAGAAACCTGCGAAAAAATCAGAAGCGTGTCTCGTCATTTAGTCCATCTGTAACGTATCAATATTGCGGCATGCCTTTAGCGCCCATAGCGGTCGATCCTGCGCAACTGGCCTGTTTCAGGGCACGACCGGAACGCCGAAAGGGGCGGCCCTCCGGCTGGCGTTGTTATCCGGCGACATTGCCATTTCAGTGGTTGCTCGGTGCCTATGGCTTTTCGGAAGAAGATGAACGGGCATACGCTACCCGGATGAATTTCAATAAACATTCGGTGTCAGCCTGGCCTTTTTCTATTAATTTTTGTGCGAACCCTGTGCCTCATTGTCGCAAAAGGGTAAACCCTATCGTTACATAAAAAAGATGGCCAAGAGATATCAGCCCCTTGTGGGTATTGAGCAAGCGCCGAATTGGGAGGCACCCTCCGAGAAATTTACCCGTGGTGCCCTTGAGGATCGGGTCTGTTTTAGGCCATCTTTTTTGCCCTCCGATTTTTGCAACGTTAGTAAACTGTGAGGAATTTATGACACGGCAAAAAACAACCACTGCGTGGCTGGTCAAGCTTCCCGATGCCAAAGATAAAATTCGTCTTTTCTGCTTACCTTATGCCGGCGGCGGGGCTTCTGTCTACCGGCTGTGGACAAAGGCTTTTGGAGATGATGCCGGTGTATATCCGCTCCAGCTTCCCGGCAGGGAAAACCGGATCGCGGAACCCCCTTTGAATGAAATCAAAGCAATGGTGGATGGGATATCCGAAGCGCTTGTTCCATATCTGCAGTGCCCGTTTATCTTTTTCGGCCACAGCATGGGGGCCCGAATCGCTTTCGAACTTTCACGAAATCTTCGAAGAAAATGGAAGATAGAGCCTTGCCATCTGATCGTTTCGGCAAGCCGCGCGCCGCACATCCCCGAACCGAATCCTCTGCACCATCTTGCCCGGGATGCGTTTGTAAAGGAACTGCACCGTTTTTCCGGCACGCCCGAGCCGGTTTTGCAAGACAGGGAACTGATGGCGTTTTTTCTTCCGGTTCTTCGCGCAGATTTCAT
>JBFFHG010000426.1:0-4312 GCA_041557055.1 Desulfosarcinaceae bacterium | reverse complement strand
GGGACCTGTAGCGGACACATCAGCAGGTATTTCAGCAGTATCACACATGTGCCGTAGTCGGGGCGTCTGCCCTGGTCATCTACCACACCGAATGGCGACACTCGGTAAATGGTTTGGAAAAAGGGAATCTGCGCGGTTCTACTTTTTTCATCGACGGCGATGTCTAAAACCGATTCCCACCGCGACATATGGGTGCTGTCCAACTGCCGCAGATAATCTCCATAATTCTTTTCAAACACCGGATTGGGTTCAGTCATCATGCATACCTCGTTCGTGCTCATCCACAAATGGCCAATTTGCCCGATATCCGTTATCCAATTGATATTATTTCCCGGATTTCATTTTCGGGTATCTTTTCCGAGCTGACCTTCAATGGCTGCTTTAATCATGGCGATTGGATAACCTTTTTGTGCCATGGCCAGAATTGATTTGAATGGGGACCAGATGAACAATCCCCCCCTGCCATGGTCATTCCAGGCAAATTGCACGGTTGCCCGGACACAGCCCAATCCCCGCCTCTCTTGTTTTTAGGCCGAGTTACGGATAAATAGAAGGGGGCTTTTTTACATAACGGATCTTAAGGCTTTGAAATTTTTTTCGACCAACATACGCTATTTGCTCATTTTTCTTGTGATTATCCCGGTTGTCGGGGTGGTGGCCGCATCCGTCTATCTGAACAGCAGCGCGTTTCGCAATGTGATGTTAGGGCGGGTCAACGCGGCCCTGGACGGCCGTTTGACAATTGCCGGACACCGGCTCTCTTTGCTTTACGGCCGGTTGGCTTTGTTCGGTATCCGGCTGGAAAGGGCCGATGGTCAGCCTTTGGCGCAAGCGGCGCATCTGGAGATCGGAATCGTCCCATCCGCATTGCTGCGGCGCACTATCCATATTTCCGGTGTGACGCTTGAAAAGGTTCGTCTGCTGCTGGCATTTGACGATCAGGATCGTCTGCTGCTGGTCGGTCCTGCGGCCGGGATGAAGCGACCGGCTGAATCCAAAGAAACAGCCGCGCCGTGGCAGGTGATTGTGGACGATTACCGCCTCCAGGAGGGGGAACTGGTTTTTCAGCGGCCGGCGCAAAGGAGGTCCGGACGAATTGAGAATATCCGACTGGAAGGTGCCCTGGATATGGGGCGAAAGCAGGGCCGACTGGAATTTTCAGCCGGCCCCCTGGTCTGGCGGCAGGGCGATACGGTTCGAACCCTGCCCACCTTGAAAATGGCCGCCCAATATGACGCTGCCCGGGCTTCCGGGATCACCCTGGAGACCGCCGGGTCCCGGTTGACGGCCGAGGGGCGCCTCATTCTGGATGGCGCCATTGCGGAACTGGACGCCACCGCCGATCTGGATCTGGATTTGGAGGAGGTCCGGGCTTGGATTCCGGCCGGAATTCGCCTGGAGGGCCGGACGGCGGGCCGCATTGCGGCCCGGGGGCGCTTGAATGATCCTGATGTGAACCTGCACTTGACCCTTCCCCGGGGAAATCTGGCAGGTATTGCCGTGGCGCCGTTGAATGCCGATATCAACTTCCATCAGGGCAAGGTTTCACTCTCTGTTTTGGATGCCCGGGGCCCCTGGGGCACCTTGAAGGCCGTTGGTGGTGTCGATCTCTCCAACGGGCGGATCGAAAAAAGCACGGCCACATTGACCCTCGCCAATCTCGCGGATCTGGGGCCGGCCCTGGGGGAGGAACCGCCATCCGGGTCAGGCAGTGTCAAGTTGAGCTGTGAGGGCCCCTGGACGCGCCCCACGGCCCGGGCCCAGGTTTTGGGCCGGGAGATCAAATGGCGGCAGTATCGGTTTGGTAACCTGGTGGCCGCCGGCGATCTGAATGAATCGGGCGAGGTCAGGCTTTCACGCCTGGTTCTGGAAAATCAGGGCAGTCTGGTGGAGGGCCGCGGCCGGCTTTTGCTGCAGCAGGCCGACGGTGGGTGGCGGGTTGATCCCGGCCTGGATCTGGCCCTGGATGTTGAGAACCTGGACCCGGCCGATTTCGGGTTGGCGGTGCCGGTCCAGGGCCTGGTCAACGCCGCCCTCAAGATCGACGGCACGGTTCATCATATCCAAGCCAAAGCCGCCTTGCAGGAGAGTTCCCTGAAATGGCGCGATCAGACGTTTGGCCTGCGCGGATCGGTCCAATGGAATGACGGCCGGTTGAATGTTCCCGAACTGAGTCTTTCCAGAGATGATGCCACGGTCCGGCTGAAGGGGCACATGCTGCTGCGCAACCCCTCATCCGCCCAGTGGCTGGATGCGCCGGTGATCGAGGCGGATTTGCGATCGCAGGGCGTACAGTTACAGGACGTCTTTCCGGATTTCAGCGGCCCCCTGGCCCTTGAAGCCCATCTCAAAGGTCCGCCGGCGGATTTGGCCGGGCGCTTTCGCTTGACGGGCAACGATCTCGATCTGGCGGGACAGCCCCTGGCCGCGGTTGATTTAAAGGGGCGCGTGGCCGATAATAGCATCAGCCTGGACACCATCGAGATAACCGTTGCCGCCGGCCAGAGGATTCAGGGCAAGGGATTGTACGCCTTTGACCGGCGATTTCATTTCACTCTGGATGCAGAAGGTATCGGCCTGAACCAGATCCCGGCCCTGCAGCGGGCCTATGCGGTGGAAGGGCTGCTGGCCCTCTCCCTGAAAGGCCGGGGCACGCTTGAAAAGCCCCTGGTAACGGCCGATGTGACCATCCGGCAACCCAAACTCCGCGGTCAGTCCTGGGACGATTTTCATTTGCAGGCCAGGTTGCAGGAACGCCAACTGGATCTGGATGCCGACTTGAATTTCAAGCTGAAAGCCCATGGCCGGTTGGACAGCGGCGATTTCAATGTAACCGCCCGCCTGGAAGATGCCGATCTGAGCCCCTACCTCGCCATGGGGGGCGGGGCCCAGTGGGGCGGTAAACTCTCGGGCCGGCTCGAGGCCCGGGGCAATTGGCATCGGCCCCGTCAAATCCGGATGGACCTGGACATTGCCGAGGCGTTGTTACGCTACCAGTCCCTCGATCTTTTGAGCACCCGCCAACTGCGGGTGCGGCTGCAAGACGGCTTGGTGGAGCTGCCGCCATCCCGGCTCGATTTCATGCAAAACGGGTTTCTCAATCTCTCCGCTTCAGGTGATTTGCACAGGGAATTGCGTCTGACCACCGACGGCCGTTTGCCCCTGGCCGCCTTGGCGCCCTTTTCCGATCTGCTGACCGGGGCCCGCGGCGATCTGGTGTTCCAGGCCAGTGTGGATGGCCCTGTTGACGCTCTGCAATGGCAGGCGGATGTGAACCTGAAGGAGATTGCTTTGGAAATTCCGGGGCTGGACCAGGAGGTTCAGGACCTCTTGGGTCGGGTGCGGATCAATTCCCGTGAACTGACCGTGGAGCAGGTGACGGGCCGTATGGGCGGCGGTGGTTTTACACTGGCGGGCCGGGTGGAACTGACTGACTTGAAGCCTTGCGCAGGGAAGCTGGTTTTCAACGCCCAATCCCTGCCCCTGCAATGGCCCGATACCATGGACGCGGTGGTCAACTGTGATTTGACGTTGGAGAGTGCTGACAATAAAAACGCCTTGTCCGGACAGGTGGTGCTGTTGGAAGGCACCTACTATAAAGATGTGCGCCTCAATCTGCTTTCGGCCGTAAGCCAGCCCCAACGGGCCGAGCCCGTACCCACCGTTCTTGATCTGCCCCCCTGGCTGGCGGGCACCAACCTCAATGTGGCCCTGAACCACCGTTATCCCTTTTTGGTGGACAACAACCTGGCCCAATTGCAGATCGCCCCCGATCTCAAAGTTGCCGGCACATTGGGTCGGCCGGTGGTCAGCGGCCGGGCCCAGGTGACCGAGGGTGAAGTGATCTTCCGGCGCAAGACCTTTACCGTCAAGCGGGGGGTGGTGGATTTTATCAATCCCTACAAGATCGAGCCCACCCTGGATATCGCGGCGGAAGCCCGGATCCGCCAGTGGCTGGTCTCGCTCAATTTGTCCGGAACACCCGACCGGATGGTTTTTAAACTCAGATCCGACCCCTCGGAATCGGAGAACGACATCCTCTCCCTGATTCTGCTGGGCCGCACCGGCAGTGAATTGGCCGGGGGGCAGGGCGGCGGCGGTCAAACCACCCGCCAGATGCTGGCCGCCCTGGTCGCCACCGCCTGGGGGGAGGATGTGAAAAAGACCACCGGTGTGGATATCCTGGAGGTGGATACCGGCACCGATGACACCGACGCCGATGCCGACACGATCCAGGTGACCGTGGGCAAACGGCTCAGTCGGCGTCTGACAATCAAGTATGAGATGGAATCGGGCAGTGAAGAGTTAATCC
>JBFFHG010000425.1:0-4317 GCA_041557055.1 Desulfosarcinaceae bacterium | reverse complement strand
GTACAGCGGGCCCTGAGCTATGTGCCGCCGGCAGTGCTTACGGCCATTATCGTTCCCATGGCCCTGATGCCCAACGGGCATGCGTTGCAACTATCGCCGGCCAATCCCTATCTTGTGGGGGCGGTGGCCACGGCCATCATCGGACGGGTGGGCAAAAACCTGCTGGTGACCATCGTCGGCGGCATGGGGGTCTTTCTTTCCTGGCAGTGGATTCTGAATACGGGTTGGTTTTGAATTTCAAACATAAGGAGAAAATCATGGTTAAAAAGGCTCTCTTGGTTTTGCTTTTCATTGTGTGTCTGGCCGCACCTGCATGGGCTCAGGATATTGCGGGAGAGTACAGCGTCAAGGTCAAGGGCGGTAATGTTTTTCTGGATCGTTCGCCGGCCCGGGAGCGCATCAACGGAAGCACAACCCTTAAAGTGGAACAGCGTGCCGATCTGGTGACCATGACCTTCGGCGCTTTTGGCGGAGCCTCCCCGGCCACGATTTTTAAAGGCAAGGCCGGCAATGACCGCTTTGCCGCTGTATGGTGGTATCAGGGCAGCGCCCATGAGACCAAGGTGATCTGGGGAAAAGTGCACAACAAGAAGCTGAAGGGCCGCATGATCTATCCCAGAGTGGCCGATCGGGCCGGACTGGTGCCGGGATGGGTGGAGATCGAGTTCGAAGCCACCCCCAAACCGGTCGCCCGGCCCCTTCAGCCCGTTGGACGGGTGGATATGGGCGGGGGCCCTGTGGTGCATGCCCCGGGCGAGCGGATCGGCCTGAAAGAAGATTGCCTGGCCTTTGATCCTCAAAGACTGGACCTTAAAGCCGAGTCCGGGCGCTATCTGCTCACCGACGGCCGCAGCCGGATGAAAGTATTTCCCGATCGCAAAGAGGCCCGCCGGGCGATCAAGATCATCAAACGCTACAATCTCGACCAACACTGCTTCGTGGGCCGTCCCGATCCATCCATGGAGTACTGGACCGCCCATGGCGAGGCCCCGGCCGGGGCCCTGGCCGGCGAAGATTGTATCGGATTCGATCCGAATCGTTTGCAAATCAAACGCGAGGGCGCCCAGTGGCTGATGACCGACGGACGTTCCCGCATGCGGATCTTCCCAAGTCGCCGGGAAGCGGAACAGGCCCTGGCCGTCATCAAAAAATACGGTTTTACCAAAACCTGTTACATCGGCCGCCCCGATCCGGCCATGACCTATTTCAGAAAATAGCTGCAACCGGCATCGTGCCGCAGAGATGTCAGGCCCTTTAATGGGCCGACATCCAATCCTGATCGCGCCGGTTGGGAACCGAATGTCAATTGAACAAAGGGCTTCCATGAAAAAATCAGAAGAAGCGATGAAATACGCCTTTTCCCGGCTGGCCCTTGAAATCCGCGGCGAAGTGCATACCGATACCCTGCGCCGCTATATGCTCTCCACCGATGCCAGTATCTTCCGAAAAATGCCCACGGCCGTGGTTTACCCCAAAACCACGGCTGATGTGCAGGCCGTGATGCGTTTGGCCGGCGAACAGGGGTTGACCATCCATGCCCGCGGGGCGGGCAGTGGTTTGTGCGGATCGGCCGTGGGCGGCGGTATTGTCCTTGATTTTTCAAAATTCATGAACCGCCTGCTCCAGATGGATACTGTCCAGGGATGGTTTGAGTGTCAGCCCGGTTTTCGGCTGGGAGAGCTTGAAGCCGCCCTCGATGGCCGCGGCCTGTTTTTTCCGCCCGACCCTTCCAGCGGCGAGTATGCGACTTTCGGCGGCATGTGCAACACCAACGCCAGCGGGGCCCATTCGGTCAAATACGGCAACGTGGCCGATTACCTGTTGGATGCCCAGGTGGTTTTCAGCGACGGGACCACGGGGCTGATCTCCCGAATTGAAAACACACCGCTGGCCTCGCAGCCGCCGAACCTGCAGCAATTGGCCCGGCTCTACCAGGAAAATGCCGAAACCATCGAAAAAGCCTATCCGCCCATTGCCTGCAATGTGGCCGGTTATAACTTGCGGGGGCTGGTTCGGCAGGGGCGCCTGCGGCTGCATAACCTGCTGGCCGGTTCCGAAGGCACCCTGGCGGTGGTGACCCGCTTGAAATTCCGCCTGACCGCCAAACCCCATTGCGACGCCCTGGTGGTGGCCCATTTCAACAATATCGGCCAATCTGCCGAGGCCGTGCAGCTCGCCATGCGCTTGAATCCATCGGGCATCGAGATCATGGACAAGTCCCTGCTCGACCTGGCCCGCGCCTCTGACAAAACCCTGAAGGCGCGCATCCCCGCTGACGTGGACAACCTGCTGCTGATCGAATTTGACGGCCCCGACCATGATGTCTGCGCCCAACTGGCGTCGCGCTCGCTTCGTCAATTGCAGGATGCCGGACTGACGCAGCAGGCTTATATGGCGGCCACCGCCGAGGAGAAGGCCAGGTTCTGGGCCGTGCGCAAAGCCGCCGTGCCCATGCTTTACAAGCTCAAGGGCCGCAAAAAAATTATCGCCCTGGTGGAGGATGCCGCCATTTCGGTGGCGTGTCTGGATGCCTATTTTAAAGGCATCTATGCCATTTTCGGACGCTATCAGGTGCAATTTGTCCTTTACGGCCATATCGCCAAAGGATTGATGCATACCCGGCCCTTGCTGGATTTAAAAGAGAGCCGCGATCTGGCCCTGCTCAAACCCATTGCGGACGATGTCTACGATCTGGTGGACGGTCTGGGCGGCACGGTTTCCGGCGAACACGGCGACGGCCGGCTGCGCAGCGCTTACCTGCAACGCAAATACCCGGAGATCTACCCGTTGTTTGAAAAGACCAAACAACTGCTCGATCCCCGGCAACTGCTCAATCCGGAGATTAAAAAGACAGACGACCCGGCCCAGATGACCCGCTGCCTGCGTTTCGGAACCGATTACCGGACCCGAGAACCGGATGATCTTTGCCTCGCGTGGCCGCAGACGTTCCTGAACGAAGCGGAAAAGTGCCATGGGTGCTCCAAGTGCACCACCATCACCACGGCCACCCGCATGTGCCCGGTCTATAAAACAACCCGGGACGAAACCGCCGCGCCCAAAGCCAAGGCCAATGTCCTGCGCGCCCTTCTCAGCGGGGCGGTGGACCGCCAGGCCCTGTATCAGGCCGGCCTCCGGCATGTCATGGCCCAATGTGTGAATTGCGGCAGTTGCTCCCTGGAGTGCCCCTCCAATGTCAATATTCCCAAATTGGCCATGGAGGCCAAGGCCCAGTACGTTCGGCGCTATGGGGCCGCAATGACGGACCGCTTGACCGCCGGCGTGGAACTGGCAGCCCGCGCGACCCACACGTTATCCCCCCTTATCGCCCCGGCCGCGCGCCGGCCCATGGTCCGCAAACTGGCGGCCCGCTTGACCGGCCTGGCCGTCCAGCGGGATCTGGTGGTCTTTGCCCGCCGTTCCCTTTACCAGAGACAACCGCGGTTCATCAACGGCAGCGGCCCGTCAATACTATATTACGCCGGATGTTATGCCGGTTATATCCGCCCCGAACTGGGCGAGGCGGCCATGCAGGTACTGGCCCACATGGGCTTTAAAGTCCATCTGCCGCCCCAGGCCTGCTGCGGCCTGCCCCAGCTCTCCAAGGGCATGGCGGCCCAGGCCCGTCAAAAAATCCGCCAAAACCTTGCGGGCTGGCAAAAACTGCTGGATCAAGCGGACCACGTGGTGGTGACCTGTTCGTCCTGCGGCTATGCCCTCATGCAAGACTGGTCCTATGTGTTGCCCAACGAAAAGTTGGCCGGGAAAATCAGCGCCAAGACCATTCATATCTCCGAACTGCTCAATCAATACCGGGAGCGCCTGGTGCTTAAAGACCTGTGCGCGAAGCTGGCCTATCATCAGCCTTGTCATCTGCGCATCCAGCCGTATGCCGGCAGTTCGGTTGAGCTGTTGTCGGCTCTTTCCGGCGTGGAACTTTACGATTTGCAAAGCCATTGCTGCGGCATCGCCGGAAGCTGGGGCATGATCGCCAAAAATTACAACCTCAGCAAAACCATCGGCCGCCCCATGATCGAAACACTCAACGCCTCCGGCGCCCAGTGGGCCGTCACCGATTGCCCCACCTGCCAGATGCAGATGGCGCATTTCGGCCGCCTGCCGGTACGCCATCCGGTGGAGGTGGTTGCGGCACGCCTGGCATAACACAAAATGCCAATGGGGTGAGCGCTCGCGGATAAACGCAATAAGCGCTCAAATAATAAACAAAAATATCTCGGATCAAAACCTGGCTATTGCTCATTTCAGAAAAGTTGGTATATAGAAATAACGCATGGGGATGTAGCTCAGTTGGGAGAGCGC
>JBFFHG010000424.1:0-4324 GCA_041557055.1 Desulfosarcinaceae bacterium | reverse complement strand
GACGCAGGACTCTGTTTTGTGACGGCATCGCACATCGTTAGCACTGAAATACCGATTCAGAAATTTGGCACCCTTGCACAGAAAGAAAAATATCTATCCACTCTGTGTAGCGGTTCGGTAATCGGCGCGCATGCGATCACCGAACCGGACAGCGGATCGGACGCATTTAATATGCGAACCCGTGCTGTTAAAAAGGAGGATCGCTATATTCTGAACGGTAATAAGGTCTTTATCAGCAACGGGCCCATTGCTGATCTGTTCGTCGTCTATGCATGCACTGACAATGAACTCGGCGTTCTGGGAGGTTATTCTGCCTTTATAGTTAAAAAGTCGACGCCGGGATTTTCCACCGGTCGTCCTATTGAAAAAATGGGTTTGCGAACCGCACCGTTATGCGAAGTTCATTTTGATGACTGCGAACTGTCCTTGGATCAACTGATAGGCAAGGAGGGACAGGGGTTCACCATATTCAATTATGTCATGAAATGGGAAGTGCTCTGTTCTTTTGCCATCAACATTGGCGAGATGGAACGGTTGATCAGCACATGTATTGAATACAGTAAAATGCGCATACAGTTTGGCCAACCAATTAGCAAATACCAGGCCATTTCCCACAAAATTGTTAATATGAAAATCGGACTGGAGTCTGCGCGAGCGCTTCTATATCAAGCCGGGCAAAGGATGTTACAAGGTAAGAACAACACCATAGACATTGCGCTTGCCAAAATTGTCACCAGCGAAAGTTATGTTCAAGCGGCGCTTGATGCTATCCAGGTGTTCGGCGCATACGGCTATATGCACGAAACCGGAATAGAGCATTATCTTCGCAATGCCGTCGGCGGCAAAATATATTCGGGGACATCCGAAATCCAGCGAAATACGGTAGCATCGATGTTGGGGCTTTAATAAAATTTACCCGTTATTCACTTAGTAAACTTATATTGATAACCGGATTTTATTCTCAGGAGGTTCGTCAATGAACGAGTTGGTTTACAATCCCTTGCAAACCATAGCTGCTGAAAACGGTTCCTTTGAAGCGGTTCGTATGAATGATTACCGGTTGTCATATGCGGACTTGTATCGCGCTTCATTGGCCCTGTCGTCCTGTATCGACGCGCTTAAGCACATTGAAAGAAAAGGGTGTGTCGGGCTGTTTATGCCCAAGAGTCCTATGGCGGTTGTCGCCATATATGGCATTCTTATGACTGGGGCAGCCTATGTCCCCATGGACATCCAGAACCCAGTTCCCAGGATCCGGCACATTATTGAGGACTGCAAAATTGAGGCGGTTGTTACCACACCGGAATATCTGGATCGCATCGAAGCACTGCGTGGCGATCTGTCACACAGACTGGATATTATCGTACTGGTGGAAAGCCAAAAAAATCACGGCTGCCAAGCCAATCCTTCACGATACAAATTATTCGATCCATTTATGCATGATCGTGCAGCCCGTGCGATGCTACGACCATCGGATGCCTCTCCCGATCATGTAGCCGCTGTTTTGTACACCTCCGGTTCATCTGGCGTTCCCAAAGGTGTGATGATTACCCATTCGGCGATCACCACATTTACCAATTGGGCTGTAAAGCAATTCGATTTGAACGCGTCGGATCGTTTCGCCAGTCACGCCCCTTTTCATTTTGACCTCTCTCTTTTCGATTTGTTCGCCGCTCATCGGGCGGGAGGGGCCACTGTGTTAATCCCAAACGGTTTGACCGGGAATCCCAAAGCGGTGGCAAATCAGATCAGCCGGCAAAAAGTCACTATCTGGCAGTCTGTTCCATCTATTCTTACTTTATTGGCCAAATATGGCGATCTGGAGCCAGGGAACAATGTACACCTGCGTCACGTGCTTTTTGCCGGGGAGCGGATGCCGGTGGAGACGGTGAAAAAAATGATCACCGTGTTCACCAACGCCGATTTTCATAATATTTATGGTGCTACGGAAACCAATGATACTTTCATCTATTCTATACCCTGTGGGAGAAATGTGTTGCCTGATCCCTTGCCCATTGGTTTACCGCTTCCCTATGTGGATTTTCAGATTATCGACGACAAACACATCAAGGGCAATTCTGGACAGCAAGGCGAGTTATATGTACGCGCCCCTACGATGATGAAAGGGTATCGCAATCTAAATGACGACAGCAGGTGTCGACTTGCGGATAACGAAAATGCCGCTCATCATTATTACCGCACACGTGATATTGTCAAAATGCTTCCGGATGGGAACCTGCAGTTTTGCGGGCGCAACGACGATATTGTCAAAACCAACGGCTATCGGGTCAATCTGATAGAAATTGAGCACTGCCTGCAATCTTACAACCTCTTGAATGAAGTCGCCGTGATTGCTTTGCCGGATCCGGAACTGGGCCATAAGATCTTTGCCGTTGTCGTTACTCGACCTGGGTTCAGTGTGTCGGTAATTGCATTGAAACGATTTTGTGCTGAAAAACTGGCCAAATATGCCATCCCTCACATTTTCGATATCCGTCAATCATCACTACCAAAAACTTCTTCAGGAAAAACAGACAAGAAGCAGCTTAAAACGAAAATTGACAATTTAAAAAACACAATGCCTTTGAGGTAAACGAGGGTATTTCTCATCTGGATTAAAGGAAAGGCGCGACCATGAAAATCAAACCCAAACTAAAGAACTTTATCATCACTGAATATCTTTTCGGGACACAGACCAACGAGTTGCCTGATGATCTTAATTTGGTGGAAAACGGCATAATCGATTCTCTGGCCGTGCTAAAGCTGGTGGCTTACATGGAAAACGAATTCGATATCACATTAGAGCCTGAAGAGATCGATATGGACAACCTGAACTCGGTTCAGACGCTCACGGCTATTGTAGAGAAGAAAATGACGCAAGGTGCTGTAACTACCCCAGATACTCGGAAGAAATAAATTATTCAATACAGGCACCGGATTGCGCTCTCCTTTTTTAAGAGGCTTAACTGACGGCATATTGACATATCTGGCCATTTTCGCCATCTGGAAACGGGCCGGAAAACCGACGAAATCGGATAATTTGTTTTTTCCGGGTACCTTATCCCTCAAACGGTGTTACTATGGAAAATTACTCAATAGATCAAAAAATGCACATTAAGATTTGCGGCATCACGGGACCCGATGAGATCCAGTTGCTTGATGATCTTGGTGTCAACTTTGCGGGGCTATGGTCGGGAGTGCCTGAAGGTATGCGTAATTTGAGTTTAAAACAAATTGTTTCACTCGCCCGGCGTCCGAGACATTGCCTGAAACTGGTATTGGTCACTTTGCACCACGCTTTGCCTATCATGGAAACCCTGGTTGAATCAGGCGGCTTCGACGGCATTCAATTGCATGGTTTTCAGTCGCCATCTGTCGTGCAACGGATACGAGAAGCTTTTGGGCACACAATCCGTATCTTCAAGGTGCTGCATGTGCAAGGTACGACCTGTGTCGAAAGTAATTTGGTCGAGCGATACATTCAGGCGGGAGTCGATCACTTTATCCTCGACACCTTTGAGGACAGACACCATATTGGAAGCACGGGCATTGCCTTAAACGAAATTTTTTTGCGACGCTTTATTCCCCATCGGTTAGCAGCAGATAAAATCATGCTTGCAGGTGGCATCGACCACTGCAATATTGGC
This sequence comes from Desulfosarcinaceae bacterium, assembly GCA_041557055.1. Taxonomy (GTDB): domain Bacteria; phylum Desulfobacterota; class Desulfobacteria; order Desulfobacterales; family Desulfosarcinaceae; genus JARRKU01. The sequence goes on along the minus strand of JBFFHG010000424.1, from coordinate 677 downwards.
AGGATTTGCAGGGACTATCACCCCTTTGGTGTGGACATCGATTCTGCAGCCCGGAGGCATGGAAAAATAAATAAGCAGTGCGTGGCGCGCATTATTGCACAGATGTGTCATTAGGAAACGTATTGATTGATCTTTTTCACGAAATCAGAAAAACAAGGAGGAGTAAAAATGATTGTACGCGACATAGAGGACATCAGAGGAACTGAAAGAGATGTTTTTTGGGGCAATGGTCAAAGCCGGCGTTTCTTGGTTGCTGCCGATGGCATGGGATACTCGGTTACCGATACTGTGATTGACGCTGGTTCTTGTTCGCTTTTGGAGTATAAAAACCATCTGGAGACATGCTATTGCGTCGAGGGAGAGGGCGAGGTCGAAACTGTTCCTCAGGGAAATGTCTATCCCATAAAGTCCGGAACCATGTATGCGTTGAATCATAACGACAAGCACTATTTAAGAGCCCACACCACCATGCGGCTTGTTTGTGTCTTTACACCGGCGTTAAAGGGCAATGAAACCCACGATCTAAACAGCGAGCAAAGCTCCCATTACTAATCTGACAATATCCAGGGGAATGTGCATTAGTCCCACGGTTCGCATCTCCTGCATATTGCCGATATCGATCAAACCGAGAAAGGACATGCATCATGCTGGCCACAAAGGATATCCTGAAAGTACTT
>JBFFHG010000423.1:0-4329 GCA_041557055.1 Desulfosarcinaceae bacterium | reverse complement strand
CCGATCAGCCCGGACCGAAAGGCCCGGCTGTATTTCTGGCAGTAGCTGTCTTTGCCCATCAACATCTCGGCGGCCAGGGCGGCACCCATCAACTCGCGGTCATTGGGATCTGCAATGGCGCTGTCCATGCCGGCCTTGATGCACATCGCCAAAAACGTACGATTTATCAGCGCCCGCAGGGGCATGCCGAAAGAGATATTGCTAAGTCCGCTTGTGACATGGGCTTTTGGATAGGCCGCTTTGGCCTTCCGGATGGTTTCAAAGGTAATCCCGGCGTTTTCAGTGCCCGTTGAGATGGCTGTCACCAGCGGATCGATAAAGAGTTGCGCCTCGCTCAGGCCCCCCTCCAGAGCCATGCCCGCCAGTTTCCGGATGATCGCCATCCGGCCTTCACTGGTGGCCGGAATTCCAGTGGTGTCGTCCAGGGCCAGAATGATAAGCCCTGTTTTGTGCTCGAGGACCAGGGGCAGAACGTTTTCGATACGGGCCTTTTCCCCGGACAGAGAGTTGATTAACGGGGTTTGCCGGACGATTCGCAACCCTGCCGCCAGTGCTGCCGGATTGGCGCTGTCCAGGCACAGGGGGATATCGATCACGGATTGAACGCTCTGCACCAGCCAGATCATATCCTCCGGTTCACGATCCGGGGCGGTACCGGCATTGATATCCAGCTAGCTGCTGCCGGCCGAGGCCTGGCTCTCGGCCAACTGTTTGATAAAACCGTCGTCCCGCTCCGCAATGGCCTTGGCCACCGCCTTACGGGTGCCATTGATTTTTTCTCCGATGATGATCATGGTTACCTCGTCTGCTGATTGCTAAAACAGTTGAAAAACAAACCTTTGCGTTGGGAAAAATGCCTGCCATGGGCATGTCCACCCTAAAACATGCACGCCGGAAATTAGGCAAACAACTTATATCAACTACTCTTATAGAGTAATTGATCCGCTTGACAAATGTAAACCAGTCTTATAGAGGATTGTCAAGTGGTTTTACGTGGCCGGCATTTTAAAACCACATCGTCCCCGCCGGAAATATCCGAGCTGAAAACCTTGCCGATCAAGCTGTTTCAAACGGATAATGGGCGGAAATCGGTCCATTTTGAATTGTTGGGGAAACAGGCTGCCCCATACAGCAGGAAGGCATCAATGAGGAGAAGTTTTTTTGATCGGTCCCGCATTCCGCCGGTGCAACCTGCCGGAGAAGAGAAAATCGACAGGCAGAGCTATCTGCCGGCCTATGTCCAATTGGCCGGCATTCTCAGGCAGCGCATATCCTCCGGCATCTATCAATCGGGAAGCCGGCTGCCTTCCGAGGCGTCCCTGGCCAAGCACTTCGGTCTGAGCGCCATGACCGCCCGTCAGGCGGTCGGCGTTCTCGCTGAAGAGGGGCTGGTACAACGCATCCAGGGCAGCGGCACTTTTGTCCAGCGGGTCGGGGTGGCCGCCAGCAATTTCGGGCTTGACGCCTTGCGCGATGTCTTCATGGATAAGGACAACCTGGATGTGCGCATTCTCAAAGCCACGGTCGAATCGACCGCCGGGGCGCCGGTCCGGGCCTTGCAAACAGGAAATGAAAACCGGCTGGTGGTGGTCGAACGACTCATTTTGCACAAGCACCTGCCATTTACAATCCAGGTCGGATATGCCAGGTTCGATCCTGAATCGCCCATTGTCGAGACCATGCTGGACACCGACATGCTCACCGGCCTGTTTTTTGAAAACGGCCCGTCATGTTTTATGAAAGGGGAACTTCGGCTGCTGCCGACCTTTTTCAACAAAAAAGAGGCGGCGCTTCTCGACAGGGTCAAAGGTGAGTGCGCCTTCAAGCTGGAACACATTTTTTATGATTTCTCCAACCAGCCCGCATCTTTTGGCTGGTTCATGGTCAGTCCGGACAAAATGCCGCTTATCAGCAAAGTGGGGGTTTGGAATGAATAAACGCGGTGAGCATGACAATCGGCGGCAAAACCTGGTCCGATTGATCGTCGAATTAAAAGAGAGGCAATGCCTGGCGGAAATTACCGATATGCTGGCCGCCGGTTGGGACCCCCTTGAACTTCTCGAAAGCTGCGTCCAGGGCATGCAGGAGATCGGCCTGCGGTTCGAGGATGGCCGCTACTATATTTCAGCCCTGATTATGGCCGGTGCAATCATGGGCCAGACCACCGAACTGCTTGAGCCGCATCTTAAGGGACGCAAGACCGACCGGGTCATCGGAACCCTGCTTCTGGGAACCGTGGCCGGCGATATCCACGATCTGGGAAAAAATCTGTTTGCGGTCCTGGCCCGCTTCAAGGGCATTGAAATTATCGACTTGGGGGTCGATGTGGCGGCCGACACGTTTTTATCCGAGGCCCGCAAAATCAAACCTGAAATGGTCGGCATCAGCTGCGTATTGACCACGGCCTGGCCGGAACTTAAAAATACGGTGGAAACGCTGCGCAATGAACTGCCCCCTCCCAGACCCGCCATAATCATCGGCGGCACCAGCATCGACGAACAGATCTGCCGCCATGTAAAATCGGATTACTGGGTGCGGGACGCCTCGGAAGGGCTGGCCATTTGCCAACGGATCATGAAGAAAAACAATCATTGAATGTATCTGTGGACTTGCACAAGAGATTTGCATATTGTTGAATGACATGAAGAGATGATAGAGAGGTGCGCCATGAATAAAGACAGCATTTTCAATATACTGGGGCCTGTCATGATCGGCCCCTCCAGCTCTCACACTGCTGGAGCGGAACGTATTGGCCGCGCCGGGCGGGTGGTACTGGGAAAACCGGTGGCCAAGGCCCGTTTCAGGCTTCACGGCTCCTTTGCTGCGACGTACAAAGGCCATGGCACAGACCGGGCGCTGGTGGCGGGGATTTTAGGTTTTCAACCGGATGACGAGCGCATAAGAGATTCCTTTGAGCTGGCAAAGAAAAAAGCAATCGATTTTACTTTTGAACCGGCGGATTTGGGAGATGTGCACCCGAATACAGTTGAAATAACCGTGGAAGCCCATGATGGGACGCGAGCCGTTGTAACCGGCACATCCGTTGGCGGAGGAAGTATCCGCATTGTTGCGGTGGACGGAGAACCTGTGGACTTTGATGGCAGCTTACCGGTCCTGCTGATTAAACACAAAGATCAACAGGGCATGATCAGCCGAATCACCTTTAACATTGCCTTGCAGGGAATCAATATTGCCAACCTTAAAGTGACACGTCAAGGCAAAGGGGCTTCGGTCGCTACGATCATAGAAACCGATACGGTGATTCCACAACTTGCGGTACAAGAGATATCAACATTGGCAGGGGTTCTCTCCGTGAGAGCCATTGAAAGCATATAGGAGCGCCTCATGTACGGATATGGGAAAGAACTGTTGGAAATTGCACAAAAAGAAAACTGCCGCATCTGTGACATTGTATTAAAGGAAGAAGCTGAACTAAGTGAAATGACGCCGGATGAGGTAAGGACCGATATGGGAAAAGTCTTAAAAGTGATGCAAGACGCCGCCGAAAAGGCATTAACCCGGGAGATACGATCCGTCAGCGGTCTTTTGGGAGGCGATGCCCAGCGGATGGCGGAATACGGAAAACAACAGACGCCCTATAGCGGTGAATTTCTATCATTGGCCTTGGCAAGGGCGTTATCTTGTTCGGAAGTCAACGCCTCCATGGGGAAAATTGTAGCATCCCCGACAGCGGGTTCCTGCGGCATATTGCCCTCGGCGGTTATTACCGCTGCACAAAGTATGGGGGCAGATGAAGAAACCATGATAGACGGCCTTTTGACCGCCAGCGGTATTGGCCGGATTGTAGCAAAAAATGCCACCGTGTCCGGTGCCGAGGGCGGATGCCAGGCTGAATGCGGTGCCGCCTCGGCCATGGCGGCCGCGGCTCTCGTGGAAATGAAGGGTGGCGCCCCGCAGGCAGCGCTCCATGCCGCCGCGATTGCTTTTAAGAATATATTGGGGCTGGTGTGTGATCCCGTCGCTGGGTTGGTGGAAGTGCCCTGCGCCAAACGCAATGCCATGGGGGTCGCCAATGCCATGATCAGTGCGGATATGGCCCTGGCAGGCATACAAAGCGTCATTCCCTTTGACGAAGTTGTGGAAGCCATGTTCAAAGTGGGCCGAGCCCTGCCGCCCACCCTCAGAGAAACCGCCCTGGGCGGGTTGGCCGTAACGCCCACGGCGCTTCGATTGCAAAAGGAAATTTTAGGGAACCAAAGTGATTCACATTAACGTTTACGTTGCATCATGACAACCGTTTGTATTTATTTCAATTGATGGCATGCCTGCATTACGGATGCTTTTTAATCCCGAATTCCTCTATCTTTT
>JBFFHG010000422.1:0-4329 GCA_041557055.1 Desulfosarcinaceae bacterium | reverse complement strand
TCGTAGTGTACGTGAGGGCCGGTGGCAATGCCGGTTTGCCCCACCCGCGCAATGACCTGACCTTGCTCAACCAACTGGCCCGGTTTAAGCAACAGCCGGCTGCAATGGCCGTAATAGGTTTGGTAGCCGTTGGGGTGCTTGACGATCATCAACTTTCCATATCCGGATTTTCGGCCTGAAAATGTCACCCTGCCGTTGGCCGTGGCAAAGATGGGCGTACCCATGGGCGCCCCGTAGTCGATGCCGGTGTGAGCCTTATAGCGCTTGGAAACCGGATGAAAACGCCGAATGGAATAGCGGGAAGTCATCTTGCCGAATTTTACCGGGGTCCGCAAAAACATCTTTTTCAGGGGCTGTCCGGTTTCGTCATAATATCCGTCAAACTGGCCGTCGTTGAAAAGAAAGGCGGAAAAGGCCTTTCGCTGGCCCACGTAACGGGCGGCGAGGATTTTTCCGAACTGCACAAATTCGCCGTCCCTGTAACAGCGCTCATAGACGACGGCGATCTGATCACCCTTTCTCGGATAGAGATAAAAATCGATATCCCAGGCAAAAATATCTGCCACCAGAACGGCGATCTGCTGACTTTCGCCGCTGTCTGCGATGGCCTGGTACAATGAGGATTCGATGGTGAACACCTTGGCCACCACCTGCCGGTCCAGAACAATTTCCCGCTTGTGAACCTTATAGCCGCCGTTGCCATCCTTGATCGCCTCGTATTCGTCCATCGGGCTGGTTTTATAGACAAATTTTCGGATCAGACGCTGGTCGTCGACACTCACCTGGTAGTGGTCATTGGGCCGGGAGCGACGGAAATCGAACACCGGCTTAAAGGATCTGGAGAGGGAAAGAATCTCCGCCGGCGGGATATCACAGTCCGTCAGGGCCTCGTATAACGTGCGGTTGAGGAGCTCGCTTTCCATCACATTGACGGTTTCTGATAGCGGCGCCTCAAGCGCAAGGGGCTTGTTGACAGCGGGGGGCGTCTGAAAACCGGAAGCCGTCGCTGACAGATGAGATAGCAAAAAGATCCCCCCCACGGCGGCGCAAGTTAGTATTGCAAGCAAATTGCATTTCAAGTGCATCTTAGACATTCCTTTTGGATGTTCGACAATCTCAGGATTGTTTCGTCCATTTTGATCGGTAACTTTAGTTTGCATGAGAGGCATTTAACAAAAGCGCTGCCGGTAATCAACCGTTTTGTAAGCATTTTTATTTCTTTGTCCGTGGAAACAGCTCTTATAAAACGGCAGGCGCCAAGTAAAAACGCAATGCATTGCCCCTGATGACGGTTTTGACCCCATGGTTGCATAAAAAAGATGGCGAAAAGATATCAGCCCCTTGTGGGTATTGAACAAACGCCGAATTGGGGCACCCTCCGAACAGGGGCAACCAACGTATTTGATAAAAAACTTTCAGTGCGCCCTATCACATGCCTTTTCGACCCAGATAGACAATATACTCCTCAAAGATTTGTTTTTAACGTTTTTCTATGGGCGTGAATGATTTCGAATCCCGGTATCCTTATGCATGTTGAAAATGTTTTCAATCGAGAATATGATGGAAAGGGTGGCGCATGGCATCGTTTGTGCTTTGACCCTAACGACAGGGTTGATTGAACCTTGAGGATTGACTATGAAGAAATATATGAAGACGATCAAACTATTGTCCGTTATATTAATGATCTTCTTCTTGCTGCTGACAAATGGATATACTCTGGGTGTTATTGATTCAAACAACGCTGACCCGGAAAGACTCATTTTGACCGATAGTGAGATGAAATGGCTGGAGGATCATGGCAGCCTTGTTTATGCTGCTGACCGGAATGCTCCTCCTCTAAGATTCGTAGATGCTGCTGACGGTCAGTATAAAGGGGTTGTCGTGGATTACGTGAATTCCTTATCCCTGGAATTGGGCGTAAATATTGAAATGCATCCTATGATTTGGGAGGATGCGCTTAAAAATCTAAACGCAGGGAAATCCGATTTATGTGATATGTTCATAAGCGAGGAACGGTCGCAGTATTACCTTTTTACAAAGCCCATATACAATCTGCGCGCAGTATTTGCTGTGCAATCCGGGGGTGATCCGGCAAATACCATATCAGCCGAAAGGGCGTTGGTGATAGCAACTCAGAAAGGGGACTATGCCAACGGGTATCTGAAAGAGACCTATCCTAAGGCAGCGCTTCGCTATACCAATGATATTGCTGAGGCGCTGGCCCTTCTCTATAAGGGAGAAGTAGATGCGGTGGCCGGTGATGAGCCGGTTGTTCTTTGTCAAATTGATGAAATGGGTCTCAAAGGTAAGATGAAAATACTGGGAAAGCCTTTGTATGAGAATGAAGTGGTTTTTGCTGTTCCGAAATCCCAGCCGCAACTGATAACAATCCTGAATAAAGGAATTGATGCAATTAACAAAAAAGGTCAGCTTGAAAAAATACAGCAGAAATGGTTCGGGATATCGGCTCCGATTGTTAAGGCGCCGGATTACGAACGTTTAAAAACATATATTCTGATTGTGGTTGGGATACTGTTGTCAGCAGTTGCGGCAATGATCACCTGGAACTACTTTCTAAAGAAACAGGTTGAAATCCGAACCAGCGAATTGAAGGACAATCGAAATGAGCTTCAGACGATTTTTGACGGAATGACAGAGTATATGGCGGTTGTGGGGCTGGATAAAACGATTGTCAACATGAACAGTTCATTCAAGCGTGCATTGGGGAATAATGCAGAAAGACAGAAAAATAAGACCTGCTTCGAGATCATGCAGGTGTATTGCGGGTCCTGTGAAGAATGCCTGCTGGACAGAACTTATAAAGAAATCCGAAACTGTGAAAAAGAAGTGTATATCAACAACGAGGCTTTCATCATTAGAACGTATCCACTGTCAGATTCATTTGGAAAAACAAAGAGCGCGCTGATTGTCGTTCAAAATACCACTGGTGAAAAGTTTGCGAAGAATCAGATGCTCCAGGCAAATAAAATGGTTGCGGTTGGCCAGCTTGCAGCAGGAATCGCACATGAGATCCGGAATCCTCTTGGGATCATCAGGAACCACAGCTATATCATGAAGGCGTCATACGGCAGCGACGTCAGGTTGTCCAAGTCTTTGGAATGTATTGATAAATCAGTGGCGCGGGCCAGCAGGATAATTGACAACCTGCTCAATTTTTCGAGGATATCCGGTGAGAATAAAGAATTGATCAATATCAGGGGCCTGATCCAGGGCATCATCGAATTGGAGCAAAAAAAACTGATTTCTCAGAATATCAGAACCCAGGTCGTATGCGACAGCAATATCAGTTGTTATAGCAATGCAGAATCATTGAAACACATACTCATCAATCTGATATCAAATGCGGCAGATGCGATTCATAGTGATGGTACAATCTCGTTGTGTGTATCAAACGAAAGTAATAATTTGGTTATAGAGGTCAGGGATACCGGCTGTGGTATCGCCAAAGAAGAGCTGGAAAAGATGTTCAATCCATTCTATACAACGAAAGAGCCGGGGAAAGGTACGGGGTTGGGGCTATATATCGCTTACAACGAAGTCAAGAAGCTAAACGGAGATATTGCCGTAAACAGCAGGATTGGAGAAGGCAGCATCTTCAGTATTCGTTTTCCGAATAGATTGGAGGCATCCGCAGTATGAATGAACCGTACAAAATATTGATTGTTGATGATGAACCTGAATATCGAGACACTTATCGGGAAATTCTTGAAAATAAAGGATTCAGGGTTGAAACAGCCGACTCGGCGCAAAGCGCCCTGTATGTTATGGAGCGGGAATATTATCCAATCGTCTTGACGGATGTTATTATGCCGGGCAAAGGGGGAATGGCGCTTTTGGAGGATATCGTTCGTCTTTACCGGAATACAGTCGAAGTAATCATGGTCACGGGATACGGTAGCGTGGAGACGGCGGTCGAAGCGATGCGAAAAGGGGCATTCGGCTATTTTATCAAAAGCCATAATCCCGATGAACTCCTTGCTGAAATCGATAAGGCCAAAAAATTAGTTAAGCTTCAGACGAAAAGCAACATTGCGCTGAGCAAGCAGGAGACCACCCGTTATCTGTTGCAAACCAAAAGTCCGAAAATGAAAGAGATACTTGGCGTGATCGATGCCGTCTCACCGAGTTCGTCAAATATTCTTCTTCTGGGTGCGTCTGGCGTCGGTAAGGAAGTGATTGCACAGATGATTCATGAAAAGAGTGACCGGGCATCAATGCCCTTCGTCGCAATTAACTGTCAATCCTTCTCTGACAGTTTGCTGGAATCGGAGTTGTTCGGGCATGAAAAAGGTGCATTTACAGGTGCGA
>JBFFHG010000421.1:0-4334 GCA_041557055.1 Desulfosarcinaceae bacterium | reverse complement strand
GCGCCATTGCCCGATCATCAGTTGGAAGGCGTCCAGACCGCTGTGCAACAAGAGAATCGACTTGAAGCGATCTCCCGATATGGAGTCCGATTGCAAAGCGATTTCAATGGTCAATCCTTGCGTGCCCTGCGTGCCGGGGGTCCATTTTAAATTGTCCGAATAGGCCATGCCGAACAGGCCAAAGCGAAGACCGGGTCGGTCGGCCAGCCACTGTACGTTATTGGTCAAGGGCATATCTTTGGGCTTTAACCCAAAAAGCAGAAGCACCAGCAGCAGGACCGCACAAAGGGCCGCCAGCCGTTTTACACTTGTTTTATTTGGCGTTTGAGCCGGATTCATGTTTCACTTTCGTCTGTTTTTAACATTGAGCATCCTGCAATACATGGGAAGCGGATCGTTATCTTAAACACGGCTCTTTTCCAATCCGATAAAAAAGGCCATCAGGGCCGGAATCACAAACAGGGTGAAAACGGTGGAGAGAGCCAGTCCGCCGAGGATCACGCTGCCCAGACCGCGATAGAGTTCACTGCCCTGCCCGGTGGAGACCGCCAGGGGAATCAGGGCGAAGACACTGGTGGCGGCGCTCATGAAAATGGGGCGGATGCGGGTGCGCACCGATTCCAGAATGGCTTCCCGGCCGGTCAGTCCGTTGAATCGTACATTGTTCAGGGACTGGTGGACGATCAGGATGGCGTTGTTGACCACCGTGCCGATGAGGATGATGAAGCCCAGCATGGTGACGATGTCGAAGGGCTGGGGCGCGATGAGCCGATCCACCAGGCGCAGCCCCATGAAGCCGCCCGCGGCGGCCAGGGGCACGCTGAACATGATGATCAACGGGTAGAAGAAGTTCTCGAACAGGGCCGCCATGAGCAGGTAGATGATCAGGGCCGCCAGGATCAGGTTCAAGCCGATGGCATCCATGGCTTCCTTTAGCTTGTCGGCATTGCCGCCGACCCTGATCTGCACGCCCTCCAATTGGCCGGCCTGCCGCAGGGGGGCCACCACCTCGTTTTGAATGGTTTCCAGGGCTTGCTGCAGGGCTGTGGTTTCGGCCGGGGTGACGATCAATTTGATGCTGCGTTTGCGCTCCAGGTGGTAGATCTGGGTCATGCCCTGGTCATATTCGAGCCGGGCCACATCGCCGATGCGAATGAGCTGGCCGAAAAAGTTGGCAATGACGCTTTGGGCCACATCTTCGGGAACCCGGATTTCCGCTTGATCCGTGCGCAAGACCATGTCGATCTTTTTTTGTTGCTCGGGTTTGAATTCACCGATCTTGCGGCCGTCCATGATCACATCCACGGCCAGGCCCAGTTCAGCCTCACTGAGCCCGTTGGCCAGCACCCCGGAGCGGTCCGGGATGAAATTGGCTTCCGGGTAGCTGTTTTCAAAGGAGGGCTCGGGACGCACCTGGGCATCGGGCAGTTTCCGGTGCAAGGCGCTGAAAAGGGTGCGCGCTGTGTTGATAATGGTGTTGATATCGTCTCCGGAAATATCAAGGTCCACATTGCGGCCGCGGCCCAGTCCGGTCTGAAAAATACCGGCCTGGATGCTGACCCCCAGCATGCCGGGAAAGCTGTTCATCACCCGGTTGAACAGGGGAATCAACTCCCGGGCGCGGGTCTCGTGCCGGCTGATGCCGCCGAATAGAGTGATTTGGTCGGCGCCGACGTAGAAGATGCTTTGGATGCGCGGCAGGCCGTCCTTGTTCTCCTCATCGAAATAGGGCTTGGTGGAGTTGAAGATATAGTCGCCCAGGGCCATGCGTTTTTCATAGGAGTAGCCCGGCGGCGGAATCAGGATGTTGAGGATCAGGTTGCGGTTGCCCTGGGGCAGGTACTCGGCCTTGGGTTTGAGAAGAAATATGGTTCCCACCGCCGCCAGGGTCAGTATCAGGACGGTGGCCGCCCGGCTTCGCCGGCTGGCGATGGTCCATTGGGACAGGGCCATGATCCGGTTCGAAACCCAGGAGCCCATTCGGCCGATGCCGTTGAGATTGACTTTTTTGCGGTTGTTGCGGCGCCAGGCGTAGAGCAGGTGGGTCATGGCGGGGATCACCGATACGGAGACCAGCAGGCTGATGATGATGGCAAAGGTGATCGCAATGGCGATATCCTTGAAAAGCTGGCCCGCCTCCTGTCGGATAAAGACCACCGGCAGGAAGACCGCCACGGTGGTGGCGGTGGAGGCCAGAACCGCCCCCCAGACCTCTTTGGCGCCGTCATAGGAGGCCTCGAAAGGCGATTTGCCCATTTGCCGGTGGCGGTCGATGTTCTCCAATACAACGATGGCATTGTCCACCAGCATGCCCACGGCAAAGGAGATGCCGGCCAGGCTGACCACGTTGAGGGTGCGGCCGAACATCCACAGGAAGATGAAGGTCCCCACGGCTGAAATGGGGATGGCCACCACTGTGGTCAAGGTCGAAGAAATACTTCTTAAAAAGAGCAGCAGCACCACCAGGGCCAGCAGCCCGCCGATCATCACGTTGCGTTTGACAAGGCTGATGGCGTTGCCGATATAGGGTATTTGATCATAGACAACCTTTAACTGCAGACCCGCTTCTTTTAGAATGCCGGCGTTGAGCTGGGCCACAACAGCATACGCGCGTTGGGTCAAATCGATGACATTGGCGCCTTGGGCCTTGCGCACCCCCACGACAATATTGGGGATGTGATTGTACAGCATGGCGCTTGTCCGGGGGGCGTAACCGATTCGCGAACGGGCGATGTCGCGCAGGTAGACCCGGCGCAAGCCGTCGTTCGTCATGACCACGTCCAGGGGGTCGTCCACCTTTTGAAACTGGCTGACCGTTCGAATGCGGTAGCTGTTTTTCTCCAGATCCATCACCCCGGCGGCCACATTGCGATTGGCGCTTTGCAGGCGTGCAATGACATTGTCGATGGTCAGGCGATGGCGGGCCAGTTTTTCAGGGGAGATGACCACTTCCAGTTGCTTTTCCGACCCGCCGAATATGAGAAGGGACCCCACACCCGGAATGCGGTCGATATACTGGCGCACTTCGTTTTCAAAAAAGGTCCGGTAGGTGTTGATCCTGTCCGGCGGGCCGTCCGCCATTGTGAGCACCATCCAGATCACCGGGCTGCTTTCGGCCCCGGATGCTTCGATAATCGGTTTTTCCACATTTTCAGGGTAGGCTGGAACTTCATCAAGCTTATTGGAGACATTGAGCAGGGCTGCATCCAGATTGGTGCCCACCTCAAATGAGAGTGTGATCAGGGCCTGACTGTTATATGACGAACTCTCCATCAGCGTGAGTTGTTGGACGCCTTTGAGCACCGCCTCCTGCTCTTCGACGATATCTTTTTCCACTTCGTAGGGCGTGGCTCCCGGCCAGGTGGTGGTGATGGTGATCTGCGGAATCTCCACATCCGGGGTGAGCTGGACAGGCAGCCGCGATATGCCGATGGCGCCGAAAAGAACCAGTAGAATGACACCCACGGTGACGGAGACCGGCTTGTTGATGGCGAAACGGATGAAGTCCATAATGACTCTGTCTTGAAGCTAATTTTGACCGGGATTGTCCACCACCGTTACCGGTTGATCGGGCCGCAGGCGTTCATTGCCGTCGATGACCACCGGCATGCCGTTTACAATATGGGGCGCGTCCACTCCCAGGTATTCACCATCCATGGCCGAGATCCGGATGGGCAGAATTTTGGCCAGACCGTCTTTGACGGTATAGACAAACTCTTTGCCTTGAAAACGGACCAGGGCGTCGCGTTTAATCATTTTCAACCGCCGGGCCGGACCCGTGGGCACGTTGACCCGCGCGGACATGTTTTGAAAAAGCCCGGGCGTGTAGGAGATGCCGACTTTGACATCAAAGGTTTTGCTTTTAACATCCACGCTGGGCACCACCACCTTCACCTGCCCCCGGAACGTTTTGCCCGTGGCGATCACCGTAAGTGACAAGGTTTGGCCTGTTTTGACAAAGGGCATCAGCTCTTCGGGCAGGGCCACCTGTATCATCACGTCATCCACCGTCGCCAGCAGACAAATTGGATCTCCCGGCGGGACCCATTCCCCCCGGCTTTTGTAGCGGGTGAGAATGAGTCCGTTAAACGGCGCTCGAATGATGCTCTTATTCAGCTCCAACTTTTTTTTGTTCAGGGTAACCAGCAGGCGCTCTTTTTCGATCTGCAGCTCTCTGGCCTGAAAGACCAGATCGTCATAGCTCTTTTCGCTTGCGGCATCCTCGTTATAGAGGGTCTCAAACCGTTTTAAATTTTTCAGGGTGTTTTCTATTGGTTTTTTTGCCCTTTATTGCGGGGTTTTACGAGGCGCCCCCGGATAAGAATATCGAACAG
>JBFFHG010000420.1:0-4341 GCA_041557055.1 Desulfosarcinaceae bacterium | reverse complement strand
GTAGCTGTTTGCAAACGCATAGTCGCTCTGCCCCGGATTGCCCAATACCGAGGCGATCGCTGAGAATAAAACAAAAAAGTCAAGGGGTTCGTTTTTCAGAGCATGATTCAAGCAGAAGGTTCCATGGACTTTTGGAGCAATAACCGCTTTCATTTCCCGGATCGTTTTATTTTGAATATATGCGTCCCTTATGACCCCGGCACTGTGAATCACACCATTTATGGCATGGTATGATGACTTGATTTCGGAGATAAGCCTTTCCACATCCATTTCATTGGCAATATCGGCTTTGACATAGACGGTTTCTCCTCCTAATGAATTAATTTCACCTACCTTTTTTTCTATCTGGTTATTCAATTCCGAACGGCCGGTTAAGATAATTCTGGCCTGATACTTTTGAGCCAGATATCGCGCGAATATCATGCCGAGTCCGCCTGTCCCGCCTGTGACCAAATAGACGCCGTTCCGCTTAATGATATTGTTTAACGAGTCAAACCCGGTGCGATGATCTTCAAGTTCGATCTTTTTAAGTTTTATTTGATACCGCTCATTTTTTTCATACCGGACATTTCCTCCGGAAAAATCCTTTAGTTCATTCAGGATGAGAGATGCCAGGGCAGATCTGTCACTTGCATAATCGGATCCATCCGGTGATGTGATCTCAACGGTCCGCATGGTTATTCTGGTGTTTTCTCTATTGATGGTATTTGAATAGCCTTTAACAGCCGCAAAATGAGGATGTGGTTGCGCCTTACCGTTTGGGTAAAGATATATGAAGTGAGTTCGAATTTTCGGTTTTTTCATATGAATCATTGCCTGGGTGAAATAAAATAAGGAAAAAACACCGGATTCGAGATAATGGTCCAAAGTGCTCTTTGTCTCAATTACGGAATCCATGGAACATGCGTGAACAACGACTGCGGGAAAACGGTTTTGCCGAAAAAGATCAGCCAGTAATTTTTGATAATCATTCCGTTCTTGAATATTGATGTCATACCCCTGCCGGGCATTGGTTCTGAAAGTTTTCCCGGCTCTAACCCAAATCACCCCTGATGTTTCATGGCCGTTCTTCTCTAATGCCGATTCAACTTTCTTGAAAAGCACTTCATCCCCGCTGAAAACAAGTATACACCCTTTTTCATAGGCGGTTCTTTCCTGGCTGGAGATAATATTCTGTTTTTTCCAGGTTGGAACGAAATAGAGGGGAGATGTCGGCTCGGCAGCGGTTTGAATTCTTTTGACCCGGGAACCATGCTGAACAGCGCGAAGCGAAAAATCTTTTAATCTCACAAGGCAATTACCGGTATCGTCGACCAGTTGAACCATAAATTTCATCACATCATTTGCCTGCCGCGCCTGACGCTCTCCTTTCACCGCATATGCATAGCATTTTGGGGGAATCGGCTGGATAATTTCAACTTCGCCCAGGACAAAGGGCAGGTATGTCGGCGGATTGTCGGATTTTCCCTCCCCCAAGGCCAACCCTATTACCGTTTGCAATGCACCATCCATAAACGTTGGATGGAGCAGGTATTCCTCGTATTGTCCATGGAGTTTTTCAGGCAGTACCAGTCTTGATAATGATTCGTTCGGATTATAATAAAGCTGTTGTATGGACTGGAAGCAGGGGCCATACTGAACCCCTATTGCTTGAAACAATTTATATATTTTCGATCCGGGAAGATGTTGCCGGCACCTTGCTTTAATCGCATCAATATCAAGGGATTTTAAAGATTCTGACCTATTTGGCCCATGATCATAAATTAATCTTCCCTGGGAATGCAATTGTTCATTATGATCCTCATCATAAGTATGGACTTTATATTCCACGTCAGAATGGTCCTGAGACAGGCTAATCTGAAGATCCTTATTTGTATTTGAACAAACAATGGGTTGGGCAAACACCGCATTTTTTATTTTTAAAACGCGGCCTCTTCCTGCTATTTCTCCGGCTGCACGTGCCATTTCCAAAAAGGCCACCGCAGGATATATCTTTTCTTTGTTAATCATATGGTCGGTCAGGAAAAATTCATCCCCCTTCAGGCAAGACCTGAATTTAAGGTCAAACAGGTCGGAGATATTTGAGTCCAGCAGCGGATGAAGATTGGGTCCGACGTTTCCAAGCCGGCCTGAATTCCCAGGGGCGGGGCAGACGGAATCATCACATGGTGACCGCCAGTAGGACTCCCTGATAAAGGGATAGGTTGGCATGGAGATTCTATGAAAATTCCCTTTTTCAAAAAGTCTTTCCCAATCTAATTTATATCCTTTAATAAACAGATCCGCTAGAACCTGTAATTTTTCTTTATAGAAATCTTCAGGAATTTCCCTGTCGGTATGGAGTTCATCCATAATTCGTCTGCCAAACTCGATAAAAGAGGGGGATTGCTCAGTCGTCTCCATTTGATTCTGGTTGGAAAAATAGTTTTTCAAATCCCTTTTTTCTCTACCTGAGGAAAGAATTTTCTTAAGATGGGTGATGTCACGCGCAATCATGACCGTTCGAAACGCATAAACACTTCTTCCGGTGAGCAGAGTATAACTGATATCCTCAATTGAGGATTGGTTCTGATCTCCATCCAACCAATGGGAAAAATTGCGGATCATCCGCTCCAGACTCTCTTTTTGTTTGGCGGAAAAAGGGATCAGGTAATATGGCACCATCCTGCCTTGTGCCCTTTTTCTGCGGGGGGGCGCTTCCTGGATGACCATGTGACAATTGGTCCCACTTAATCCAAATGAACTCACAGCGGCTTTCCGTTCAAGGTTCCCCTCCGTTACCCACTGCTGTAACCGCGTATTGACATAAAAAGGGCTTTTGGCAAAATCAATATGTTCATTTTCCTTTTGAAAATTAATAGAGGGAACAAGCATTTTATACTTCAAGGCCAGGGCAACCTTGATTACACCTGCCACACCCGCTGCTGCAGACGCGTGACCAATATTCGTTTTTACAGACCCAACCGCACAATATTGTTTTTTATCGGTATAGGCTTGAAAAGACTCGATCAAGGCGCGCATTTCAATGGGATCGCCTAGTTTTGTGCCGGTTCCGTGGGCTTCAACATAGCCAATGTCTTTGGGATTTATGTGAAACTTTTCATAGACGGCCAGTTCCAACTCCTTTTGTGCCGCCATACTGGGGGCTGTTATCCCGTTGGAACTGCCGTCTTGATTCATGAGAGAGCCTTTAATGACCGCATAGATATGATCGTTGTCATTTAAGGCATCTGCTAAGCGTTTAAGGATTAGAACCCCGACACCTTCACCCGGCACATACCCATCGGCGCGGTCATCAAAAGTATAACATTTCCCGGTTTTCGACAAAATACCTGTTTGACCGGCGGAGAGAAATCTCTGGCTTGTTAAACAGAGCAGAACGCCTCCGCTTATCATCATGTCTGTTTCATTATTTTGAAGACTTGAACAGGCAGAATGGATGGCCACCAAAGAAGATGAGCAAGCCGTATCAATGGACAATGCAGGACCTCTTAAATTCAAGAAATAGGAGATTCGTGACGCCAAAATCGAATTTGCGTTGCCCAGCATGGGATTTTGCGTCCCCCTGTCATCAAGGCCGGATGATAAAAGTCTCATGTATTCATTATTGTTTACAACCCCTACTGATACGCCGCATCTGGTGTTGCTTAATTTTTCATCCGAATACCCGGCGTCTTCAAAGGCCTTTACACATTCTTCCAGAAAGAGACGCTGGTGGGGGTCCATTAATTGAGCATCAGAAGGAGAAATCCTGAAAAAAAGAGGATCAAATTTATCAATATCGTCAATAAATCCGCCCCATTTGCAGACCGCGCCGGATAATAATTCAGGGGAATTAAAAAACTCTAATTCCCTTTGATTCAACCGCTCCTGTGGTATGGGGGTAATTGAATCAACACTGTTTTTTAAATTGTCCCAGAATTCATCCATGTTTTGAGCCTTGGGAAACCGGCAGGATATTCCAATGATCGCAATGTCGGATGAAGACTTGCTTTCCTGATTTTCCTTTAAAGGCATCGTTTCCGGGGGTTCCGGCTCTTTCTCAACCGGTTTGCCGAAATCCGAATCATCCAATGGCGTTTTTTCCTGGCCCATCAAATTGACAAGATAGGCTGTTAATTTATTGAGAGTCGAATAATCATAGAGAATTGTTGCATCCAATGAAACGTTAAATTCCTTTTTGATGGCGTTAATAAATTCCACAACACCGACTGAATCGACCCCATATTCTTGAAAAGGCGCATTATCAACTATTTCCGGCATATCTATCATGAGAATGGCAGATAATTTCTCCTTGAGTTTTTTTTGAATCCTCTTTTGTAACGCCCCATGATTTAAGTG
>JBFFHG010000419.1:0-4341 GCA_041557055.1 Desulfosarcinaceae bacterium | reverse complement strand
CTTCTGGATATCAAGACGCTGTTTCCCGGAGGGCTCAAGTTCGGCGCCCGCAGGATTGCGGGTATCCCCAACCCCAGAGGGTGTTTATAGAAAAGAGGATGTTTTGATGCCGCCGTCAACCATTTACCTGGATCATGCCGCCACATCGTGGCCCAAGCCGCCCCAGGTCATTGAGGCCATGTGCGCGGCCTACGCCGCAGGCGGGGTCTCGCCCGGGCGCAGCGGTCATCGCCTGGCCCGCGACGCCGAGGCGCGCGTGTCGGGCCTGCGGCACAGACTGTGCGCCTTTTTCGGCGGCCACAGCCCGGAAAGGGTCACCTTCTGCCACAACTCCACCCAGGCCCTGAACACCCTCATCCTGGGCATGGCCAGTCCGGGAACCCACATTGTCAGCACTGTCACGGAGCACAACTCCGTATTGCGTCCCCTGCATCATCTGAAACAGCAGGGGATTGCGGCGGTGGATGTTGCCCCGGTGGAGGACCAGGGCACGGTGGCGCCCGCATCGATTGAGGCTCTCATCCGTGCGGAAACCGGATTTGTGATTCTCAATCACGCCAGCAACGTGACCGGCCTGATCCAGCCTGTGGCGGAGATTGCCGCCGTATGCCGCCGGAAGCATGTGCCGCTTTTTCTGGATGCCAGCCAGAGCGCCGGGGTGGTGCCCATCGACATGCGCGCCATGGGCCTGTCGGCGCTGGCGTTCACCGGTCATAAGTCCCTGCTGGGACCCACAGGCATCGGCGGACTGGTGCTGGCCCAGGAGATCAACCCCGTGCCAACCCGTTTCGGCGGTACCGGTTTCGACTCCCGAAGCCTGGACCATCCCCGCGACTATCCCTTCCGTCTCGAAGCGGGCACCCTCAACATTCTGGGGATCATGGGACTGGCGGCGGGACTCGATTTTATCGAGCAAACCGGCATGGACACCATCCTTGCCCATGAACGGCAACTGGCCGGCCGCCTGATCAGAGGGCTTGACGCCATCGACGGTGTCCGCGTGCATTGCCACGGCAGCCGTGCGCCGCGGGTCGGCGTGGTCTCGTGCGAGCTGGAAAACTGCGTTGCCGAAGACGCCGCCGAAATCCTGGACGCAGAGTTCAATGTCGCGGTGCGGGCCGGTCTGCACTGCGCCCCGCTCATGCATCAAAGCATGGGCACGGACCGCCACGGCACCCTGCGTTTCAGCGTGGGTCCTTTCAACACCCCTGAAGAGATCGGCCTTGCGCTGGCCGCCGTCAAACAGATTGCAGCCGCTTGAAAGCAGAAGTTCTAATTGATTTTTACACGCCAGCCATAAGGATCATCTTTGGCCCCATACTGAATGGCGACAATCTCATCGTACAACCGCCGTGAAAGTTCACCCATGCGGCCGCCGGCAATGACCAGGTCTTCATTGTTGAAGGTGATTTGACCCACCGGTGAAATGACGGCGGCTGTTCCGGTACCGAAAGCCTCCTTCAATGAACCGTCCCTGGCTGCTGCGACCACTTCATCAATGGTGATCGGACGTTCGGCGGAGCGCAGACCCCATCCGCGAATCAGTTGTAAAACCGTGTCCCGGGTTACACCGGGCAAAATGCTGCCGCCCAGAGGCGGCGTGATCACTTCATCACCAATGACAAAGAAAATATTCATGGTGCCGACCTCTTCTATATATCTCTTTTCAACAGCATCCAGCCACAGCACTTGGGAAAATCCCCTCTCTTTTGCTTTTTCCGCCGCCAAAAGGCTGGCGGCGTAGTTGGCAGCGGTTTTGGCTTCTCCAACACCGCCGGCGGCCGCCCGGATGTACTCCGGTTCAACATAGATTTTCACCGGATTCAACCCTTCTGGATAGTACGCGCCCACAGGCCCGATGATGATATAAAACAGATACGCTGCTGACGGGCGTACGCCCACGTGAGGCTCGGTCGCCAGCATGACCGGGCGGATGTAAAGGGATGTGCCGCGACTGGCAGGCACCCAATCCCTGTCTATCAGAACCAGCTCCCGGGTGGCCTCAACGGCTTCATCCACATTGATCTGCGGCATGCACAGGCGCGCGGCCGAACGGTTGAACCGTTTGTAATTCTCATGGGGACGGAACAGATGGAGGCCGTTGTCTTCGCCGCGGTAAGCTTTCAACCCCTCGAATATTTCCTGGCCGTAATGCAGGCCCATGGCCGCCGGGTTGAGCGTCAAATCACCATAGGGCTCAATGCGGGCCCTGTGCCATCCCCTGCCTTTTTCATAATTGACGAGAAATATGTGATCTGTGAAGTGTTGGCCGAAGCCTAATTTTGATTCGTCCGTTGGTTTGGCTTTCATCTGATCACTTGTTGCCGCGGTAATCCTTAAATTCATCGAATACGCCTCCATTATTTATTGCTCAACAGTTTACTTCAGATCTGGCAATCAGTTCTTTCCAGTCATGGTTGACCCGGCGTTCAACGCCGTGAACCATTTCCCGGGTGATATGCTTAAATCTGCCCTGGGCCTGAAGGTAATCCTCAATGGATATTTCTTTGTCGGGATAGACATTGATGCGGCAGGTGTAGTCCTCCTTATTGACGCCGGTGGGATCGGCGCTGCGCCGCCGTTCGACCTCGTAGATGGGAAACACCTTGGCCTGGGTCGCCATGCGGGTGATTTTTACGGACTGGGAGGGGTCGATCCGCCAGCCCGTCGGGCAGGCAGCCAAAAGGTGAATGAACCGGGTGCCCTTGATGTCGCGCGCTTTTTTGAATTTTTCATGCATATCATCCGGATAAGCCGGAGATGCCGTTGCCATGTAAGGAATGTGGTGGGCGAGCATTATCTGCTCAATATCCTTTTTGGGCTCCGTCTTGACGCTTCCCGCCGGTGTGGTCGTGGTCCAGGCGCCTTCCGGCGTCGCGCTGGAACGCTGAATGCCGGTATTCATGTAAGCTTCATTGTCATAGCAGACGAAGAGAATATTTTCATTTCGTTCGGCAGCACCGGACAACGATTGAAGACCGATATCAAACGTGCCGCCGTCACCGGCCCAGACCATGATGGTGGCGTCCTCTTCCTGGCGCCGTTTCATGGCAGCGGCCACGCCTGTGGCCGTGGCCGCTGCGGTGGCGAAGGGACAATGGACAATGGGAACACCTAAACTGGAGAAGGGATAACTGCCCACGAAGACGGTAAAGCAACAGGCCGGCAGCACCACAACGGTTTGTTTGCCCAGCGCCCGAAGCGCGATTTTCATGGCGAGGGCGGCGCCGCATCCCTGACAGGAGGACATGCCCGGCTTGACCAACGTGTTGTCCGCCAGCACCTCACGCGGTATGGATATTGTCTTTTGCATGGTACGCCTCCGCTACTGTTTCAGGCCCCAGAAGAGAGGGGGGTGGGTTGACAGATCATTGGATAAGGGTTGAGACAAGGCGTGGTCGATGATGTTTTGCACATCATCGGGTGTGACGTCGCGGCCGCCCAGACCGGCAACCACTGGATAGAGGGCGGGGCGCCGGGCAAGGGGATAGAGGGCGGCCTGGATCTCATTGGCAAAAACACCGCCCAGGCCTGCGGTCAGGTTGCGGTCCACCACCACCACCTTTTGGGCGTTTGCCAACCCGTCCCGCCAGCGCTGCGCCGGTACCGGCCTGAACATCCGTAATTTCATCAATCCGACCTTTCGGCCCTGCTCACGCATCCTGTCGATGGTAATGCGCGCCACCGAAGTGATGGTTCCGGCTGAGACCAAAATCAATTCGGCGCCATCGGTCCGGTAGGTCTCCACAAGATCATATTTCCGGCCGAACCGGTCATTGAATTCCCGGCAGATCTCCGGGTAGTATTCCAAAGCCTCATTTGCCGCATGGTGCATGCTATAGCGGTGCTCATAGAAGTAATCATTTGAGAAAAAGCCGCCGAACATCTTGGGATCGTCAAAGCCGGGCTTGACAACCGGTGCGTAGGGGGGCAGAAAATCGTCCACAGCCGCTTTTTCAGGCACATCCACGATCTCCGACGTGTGGCTCAGGAAAAAGGCATCGTAGGCGATCATCACGGGCAACGATACTTTTTCGGCCAGTTTGAACGCCATGATGATGCTGTCGAGCACCTCCTGGTTGGACTCGCAGTAGATCTGAAGCCAGCCTGTATTTTGCTGGGAGAGGGAGTCTGTCTGATCCGCGCAGATGTTCCAGACCCCGCTCACCGCCCGGTTGACATTGGCCATGACGATGGGCAGCCGGGCGCCGGCTGTCCAATGCAGCACTTCGTGCATGTACAGCAGGCCGTTGCCGCTGGTGGCGGTAAAGGTGCGCACTCCGGCGGCGAAACAGCACCTTCGGTGGGCGTGGAACAACTATTTCGTCCCGCTGAAGAACG
>JBFFHG010000418.1:0-4343 GCA_041557055.1 Desulfosarcinaceae bacterium | reverse complement strand
CTAATTGCTTTCTGACTGATGCGCTCACGAATTTGATTGACAAATGTTGAACCATGCCATATAAATTGTTGCTAATAAGGTAGCAACAATTACCGATAAAGAGGCTGTGATGGTCGATTATGAAAAATTGAAAAATCTGGGATTTTCTCAATATGAAATCACCTGCTACCTGACCCTGGCCGCCCAGCATCCTCTCAACGGTTCCCAGTTGAGCAGCATCTCGGGCGTGGCCCGCTCCAGGGTCTATGATGTGCTGCGCAACATGGTGCGCAAGGGGCTGGTTTTGGAGGTCGAAAACGGGCTGTACGTGCCCTTGCCCGCCAATGAACTCTACAAAAGGCTGCAGGGTCAGTTTGAAGACGGCCTGAAGGCTCTTAAGGCGCAGCTCAACGGCGCCGAGGCCAACGCCGCCTATGAATTTATCTGGATGATCCGGGGCTATGAGCAGGTGATGGCCAAAGCCCGGGAGATGATTGCCGGCGCGCGCACGGAGCTCTATGTACGGCTCTTTCCCGAGGCGGGCGGCCGCCTGGAGCCTGATCTGAAACAGGCCGAGTCCCGGGGGGTGAGGGTTCGCTTCATTGCCATGGGCCAAATGCCGACCAGATTCGAAATTCAGGTTACCCATCCGGATGCCGACAACCTTCTGGAGACCATCGGCGGTCGTTCTTTCGACATCATCGCCGACAGGTCCGAGGCCCTTGTGGGTATTTTCGAAAAAGGGCGGGAAGACACGTCCCCCATAAACTGGACCCGCAACCGCTGGTTCGTTATCGCCAACCGTGACAGCCTGCGCCACGATTTTTACCACTGCTTTCTCGACAAAATAATCGAGCGCGGTGAAAAGCTCTCGGAAAGGGAGTGTCGGATATATGAATTTATCAAGGCAGACAGTTGATCTTTCATCAGGAGGTGGAACCATGTTCGATACCATTTTCCCTCAAGTGAACAAGGGATTTTCTCAAATCGGAGACAAGAGCATCATTAAATTGGAAGAGCGATTCGGCGCCCACCACTACCAGCGTCTCAATATGGTGGTCCGGCAGGCCCAGGGGTGCTGGCTCACCGATCAGGACGGCCGCACCTATTTAGATTGTCTGGCAGCCTACTCGGCGGCCAATACCGGCCATCACCATCCTAAAATCGTCTCTGCCCTGATCAACGCCCTGCAGGGCCATTACGGTTCGGTGATCTCCAATGTAATCTATACCGACCCGCTGGGGCTTTTTCTGGAAAAAGCCGCAAATTACGTTCCCCAACTGGCGCCGCGTTTCGGTGGACACGGCAACAAGGTGTTGCCTAAAAACGGTGGGGTGGAATCGGTGGAGACAGCCATCAAAGCCGCCCGCTATTACGGTTGGAATGTCAAAGGCATTGAGGATGGAAAACAGGAGATCATCGTCTTTGACCACAATTTCCATGGCCGCATGGTCACGGTCGTCTCCTTTTCTTCCAGTGAAAAATACCGTCAGGGATTCGGCCCCCTGACCCCCGGCTTTGTTTCGGTGCCCTTTGGGGAGTTGGATGCAGTCGAATCGGCCATATCCCCCAACACCTGCGGCATCCTGGTGGAACCCATGCAGGGCGAAGGGGGCATGAATATGCCGCCTCCGGGATTTTTAAAAGGATTGCGGGATCTGGCCGACCGGCATGACCTGCTGTTGCTCTTCGACGAAATTCTGGGGGGCCTGGGCCGCACCGGCAAACGCCTCTGCTTCGAACATGAAAATGTGGTGCCCGACGGCCTGGTCCTGGGAAAAGCGCTTTCCGGCGGCCTGGTTCCGCTGTCGGCATTTGTAACCAATGCCCATATCATGGATCTGGTGTTCCAGCCCGGCTCGGACGGCTCCACTTACGGCGGCTACCCCTTGGCCTGTGTGGCCGGCGTGGCCGCCCTGGAAGTATTTGAAGAAGAAAACCTGGCCCAACGCTCGGCCGTTCAGGGGTTAAAATTGAAACAGCGCCTGGAGGAGATCGCCGCCCGCTCAGCCCATGTCAAGGAGGTGCGCGGCAAGGGGCTCTTCATCGGCATTGAAGTACAGCACGGCAATGCCATGCACTTTTGCCGTCAACTGCTCGACCTGGGCCTGCTGGCCAACGACAGCCACGGCCACACCATCCGCATCTCACCGCCTCTGATCATCAGCGATCAGGAGATTGATTATATGTGCGAAAAATTGGAAAAGGTGCTGGTAGCTTAAAATAAGATGATTGACATGTAGAAAAATATCGGCAAGAGTTATCCAATTGAGAGGGTAATTGCGGGTATTTCAACAAGTGGCCCGAATGGGAGATGCAACGGGAGGGGGCTTTGTCCGCCCTCTGCCGTTGTTGAGGTCGCCTGTCGATCAATGGTGTCCGGCACAGCCATTGCGGCTTGCGCAAAGGCGTCGTTTCATGCCCCCGTTCCGGGTCCGACACATGTCTAACGAGTGCCCATCCAGAAACAGGCAAACTTGCCCGATATCCGTGTGGTGCTCAAAATTTTATCCTCGGAATATCAACCAGATGCCTGCGGTAAAATTTCTCGCAGGCCTTGATCTCGACCAAATTTTGCCTGTTTCTGGATGGGCACCAACTGCCGGGATAAGGAGGAACGATGAAAAAATCACTAAAAGCTGTCATTTGTCTGGCCGTTGTGATCATTGCCTCTGGTGTTGTTCATGCGGGATTCGCCAAAGCAGCGGACGCCATCAAGTATCGAAAAGCGGTGATGTTTTTGACGGCAGCGCATTTCAAAGCGATTGGTGCAATGGTGCAGGGCAACGTTCCCTTTGAAAAGACGGTTTTTGCCAAAAACGCCGCGGTGCTTGAGGTTTTATCCACACTGCCATGGGAAGCCATGATCGAACCGGGAACCGACAAAGGTGATACCAGCCTGAGTTCGGCAGCGTTCAAAAAGAGTGAAAAATTCAAAGCAACCGCCCAATCCTTTGAAAATGAGACGGCCAAATTAGGCAAATTGGCCGCTGCGGGCAATTTTGAATCCGCCAAGGCGCAGTTCGGGGTTGTTGCAGGCAGTTGTAAAAGCTGCCACAGTCAGTTCAAGGGCAAGTAAAACCTATAAAACGGCGAAGAGATATCAGTCCGAGGATACTTGAGAGGATTACTGTGTCGAATTAACCTTCTTATTGAGTATGGTCTTGGAACGTTCACCTCTTCGGGGGCGCCTCTAAGCCCGAGAAGGCCAGCACTGCGTCTGGGAGGCGCTGCCCCCGGATCTGGATCGCCGCAACAGACGCATTCAGTTCGGCCAGCTCGGTGGGCGTGAAACGAACAGCAACAGCACCAATATTCTGATGCATATGCGCCATCTGTGTCGTCCCGGGGATGGGCACGATCCAGGGCTTCTGCGCCATCAGCCATGCCAGCGCGATTTGCGCAGGAGTGGCATTCTTTCGTTCAGCCCACTTCTTCACCAATTCCACGAGCGCCAGGTTCTGCGGCAGATTCTCTGGCGAGAACCGGGACTCAGTGCCTCGAAAGTCACCGGGAGCGAACCGGGTATTCGCGTCGATCCAGCCGGTTAGGAACTGCACACCGAGGGGGCTCCAAGGCACAAAGCCGATTCCAAGTTCCTCGCAAGTCGGGATCACTTCCTTCTCGGGCCCGCGCCATAGCATGGAGTACTCGTTCTGGACCGCGGTCACGGGCAGCGCCGCATGAGCGCGCCGCAGCGTCTTAAGCCCCATCTCGGAGAGGCCCCAGTGCAGGACCTTGCCCTGCTTCATCAGGTCCTTGACCGCTTCTGCGACGTCCTCGATCGGGACTTCGGGATCGACCCGGTGCTGGTAAAGGAGATCGATGTGGTCGGTCCGCAGGCGTCTGAGCATACCCTCGACTACCCGCTTGATATGTTCGGGGCGGCTGTTGAGCCCCGGACGACGCTCGCCGGTTTCCTGATCGATGTTCCAGCCGAACTTAGTTGCAATCACGACCTTATCGCGGAAGGGAGCCACGCCTTCACCGAGGATGCGTTCCACTTCCAACGGGCCGTACGCCTCCGCAGCGTCGAAAAAGGTGACGCCATGATCGAAGGCGGCGCGGATGACGTTAATCATTTCCGGCCGGTACGGCACGGTCGTTTCATATTTGCGGCTCATGTTCTGAACGCCGAGCCCAATGCTCGACACCTCGAGTACGCCGAGCCCGCGGCTCCCCAGGCTCGTGGGCTGCCGAGGGCTGCCTGCGCCTGTGCCCCCGAGGGAAATCTGCCCCGCCTGAACTTGTGCAGCGGCGGAAACATGAGGCAACAAAGAGGCTGCGGCCACCCCTGCGCCTGCGATAAGAAACTTGCGACGGTTCAGCATAACGGGGCCGCCCTCACGAACGTGGTCGTGTTG
>JBFFHG010000417.1:0-4344 GCA_041557055.1 Desulfosarcinaceae bacterium | reverse complement strand
TTCGATCCCTTTTTTACCACCAAGGGCAAAGGCGAAGGCACCGGCATGGGGTTGACCATGGTGGACAGTATCGTTAAAAGCTATCATGGCAAGATCGACCTGAAGAGCAAAGTGGGGCGCGGCACCACCATCGAAATTCTGCTGCCCGCCATCGAGGCCGAAAAGGAAGAGGCAAGCGCCGACCAGGATAAATTGCCCCGGGGAGAGGGTCAACGCATTCTGGTGGTGGATGACGAGCGTCACCTGGCTGAAGTTACCGGCACCATGCTCAACAGCCTGGGATATACGGTTCATACGGAAACCGACAGTCGCAAAGCCCTCTGGCAATTCGAGGCGAATCCGAAAGCCTTTGATCTGATTCTCAGCGACGTGGCCATGCCCGAAATGTCCGGGGATGTGCTGGCGCAACAGGTGCTGAATCTGAGGCCCGACATACCCGTGATTCTGATGACCGGCCACAGCGACCGCGTCGATCAGCATCTGATACGCAAAATCGGGGTTAAAAAACTGCTCCACAAGCCCCTGCCCCTCAATGGACTGGCCACTTCCGTGCGCGAGGTGTTGGACAGCGCCCGGCCATAGAATCACACGATTCTGCGCGCAACAATCCGCATAAACAACCCTATAATGGGTATTTGATCGCAAAGCGCTCCCATACGGTTTAATGCTTCCCATTCGCCCGCCATGTTTCACTCTCCCGCTATTGAGTTTGATTTTTTCAGTGGCAGCAGTCTCTTTCATGCCGGCGCCCTTTACAACACCTGAAAATCACCTCGTCTTCTTATTGACGTCAACCTGTGAAGCGTCTTCGAATATATGGTAAGACTGCACGGCAATCCACTGTTCAATTCCCCGTTGATAGGGTCGGCCCCGGATTGAAACCTCTCTGTTCAGATAGTCCTGCCACTGATCCAACGCATCATGCCCGGCAATACGGTACTCTTTTTCGTCAAATGTCGATACCGCCACGCAGACAACTTGACCGGATGGGTTCCATGCAACGGGCACTAAAATACCATTGATGGTAATAATCTCATTTGGATGGGATGATATTTTCAATGGAAAACCTTTGGTGATGGGCGCCAATTGGTGTGAAATAGCAGAGCAATGGCCGTGCCAAAATCATAATCATTCAATTATACTGACAAATCAAAGACAACGGCCACCGGACCGGAACTTGCGGTTCCAGGCCGGGATGGTTAAATGACCAGCTTGCGGAATCCGAAGTTCCGACAAGGGCATCCTGATAATTGGCGAGCATTGCCCAAACCGGCAAGCAACAAAAACATTGAAAAAAGTGCTTGGGAGCGATATTAAAGCCCCACTTGCTGCGAATATCAAGCTGTTCGGCAGTACCTAAATTCCCTCCCGGCCATTAGCGATGAAGCTGCCGGCGGGTTGCAACCATTCCGGTCATATCCATTATGAAACATATTTTAATTGCAACAGCAGACAGTGAAATCACCCGGACCATGGAGCAGTCTCTGCCGGAGGGATTCCAGGTGAACTGCGCCGAAAACAAGCAAAAAACAGTCACGCTTGTAAAAAAAAATCATCCCGACCTCATTTTCATCGATCTGGAGATGCTGGTGGAGGGCTCAGGCCGTAATGAGGCCGCCGATCGGCTGAAAGAGTTCAAAACCCTGTGCGACGATACCGAAGTGGTGGTCATGACCCACAAGGACCGCATTCGCAGCGCAGTGAATACCGTCAAGGCCGGGGCGGCGGACTATCTCACCTATCCCATCGATCCCTCCGAGGTGCGGCTGGTGGTCTCCGGACTGGAGGCCGATCGAATTGCATCCTCGGAACTGGACCATCTGCGGGATCAGTTCTGGGGACCGGAGGTCAGAGAAGCGGTTCAGACCCGCCATCCGGTAATGCAGCAGGTTTATGATAAAATCCGCCTGGTGGCCCGCACCAAATCCAGCGTGCTGCTCACCGGCGAAACCGGCACCGGCAAAACCATGCTGGCCAAACTGATCCACAGCCACAGCAACCGGTTGGAGCAGGCTTTTATCAGCGTCCATTGCGGCGCCATCCCCGACACGTTGATTGAAAGCGAACTTTTCGGCCATGAAAAGGGCGCCTTCACCGGCGCGGATCATAAAAAACTGGGCAAGTTCGAAATCGCAAAGGGGGGTACCATCTTTCTGGACGAAGTGGGCACTCTCACCGCATCGGCCCAAATCAAACTGCTTCAGGTGCTACAGGACAGCACCTTCAGCCGGGTGGGCGGAACGGAAACCCTTAGGGCCGATGTGCGGGTCATTGCCGCCACCAACGACGATCTCAAAGCCGCCGTGGAAAACGGCCGCTATCGCAGGGACCTGTACTATCGCCTGAATGTCTTTCCCATCGAAATTCCGCCGCTGAGCCAACGTGCCGATGATATTCCGTTCCTCATTGATCTTTTTCTGAAGCGGTTGAACAGCGAGATGCAAAAAAACATCCATTCAGTGGAACCCAGAGTGCTCGGCGCCCTGAAACACTATTCCTGGCCCGGCAACATCCGCGAATTGGAAAACATCATCGAACGCAGCTATATTTTGGAGCAGTCCTCGGTTTTATCACCGGAGAGTTTTCCGGCCGAACTGTTCGAGGGTGAAATGGCGGTGGCCGTGGTGCCGGTGTCGGCCCAGATGCCGTTGTCGGCCGCCCGCCACCTGGCCGTAGAGGATTTCGAGCGCCAATATCTCAAGGAGCTTTTATCCGCCAACCTGGGGCGCATCAACCGTTCAGCCGAAATTGCCGGCATCACCTCGCGTCAGCTTCACAAGCTCATGCAAAAATACCACCTGCACAAGGAAGATTTCATTAAAAAACAATAGGGTTGTGTTTCCAAAACGAGAATAAAATTTTGAGCACAACACAGATAGGGGCAGATTGACCATTTATGGATGGACATTGAATAATTAATGGGGAGCGGGCCGGGACCATGGCACCTCAATCGTCCAGTCTTGCCTGGGTCAGATCGATGGTCAGATCGTAGGCCCGCTCGTCTGGGTTGAACTTCACGGCGAAGCCGACCTTCTTGCCCAGGCGCTGCATATGAATATTCTCCGTCAGGACAGTGCCCCAGACATTTTCCATGCCCTGCTGTTTAGCGACTTTAAGCAGATTGAGCAATAATTGGGCGCCCACCCCGCAGCCCTGCCACGGATCACCGATCATGATGGAGAATTCGGCATGCTTGCCGTCCGGGTCGGCGATGACCCGGGCCACCCCCAGCATCTTCTCCGGGGTTGCCGATTGATCGATGGCCACCAGGGCCATTTCACGGTCATAGTCAATCTGGGTCAGCATGGCCAGCATTTCAGGGGAGAGCACCTTCATATGACGGAAAAATCGATAGTAGACGCTGGTGGGTGACAAGGTTTTGAACAGATCGGCAAACAACTCGGCATCCTCGGGCAGAATTGGTCGAATCAGGAGATGTTGACCGTTTTTGGCGGTGGTGCACAATTCGTACTGGGCCGGATAGGAGCTGATCACCAAGTGCGGGGAGGAGACCTTTGGAGAGGGCCGCAGGATGATGCGTGCATCCACGGCCAGGGGGCGGCCCTCTTTGACCATCACCGGGTTCATATCCAGCTCGGCAATCTCGGGAATATCCACCACCAACTGGGAAAGCCGCAGAAACATGAGTTCCAGGGCGACCATATCAGCGGGCGGGCGGTTGCGGTATCCGTGCAGCAGTTTGAAGACCCGGGTCTCTTCCATCAGGCGGCGGATCAGCAGCCGGTTCAGGGGCGGCAACCCCAGGGCGCGATCCCGAATCACTTCGGTGAAAATGCCTCCCATACCGAAAAGCATCACCGGCCCGAAATTCTCATCCCGCTTGACGCCCATCAGCAGTTCGTAATCGGGACGCTCGATATGGGGCTGAACCGCCACGCCCTGAATGCGCGCCTTGGGATTATACCGAAGGGCGCCGGCCATGATCTTGTCATAGGCCGCGCGGACCTCACTGTCGCTGCGCAGATCCAATTGAACGCCGTCGGCATCGGTTTTATGGGTGATGTCCGGTGAAAGGATCTTCAAAGCCACGGGCCAGCCCATCTGCCGGGCGACAGTTACAGCCGTATCAGGGGAATCGGCCGTTTGGGTTGAATTGATGCTGATACCATAAGCTTGCAGCACAGCCTTGGATTGAAATTCGCTTAAGAACCGCTCGACAAAGGGATCGGCGGCATCAACGATCCGGCGCGCCAAGGGGTAGTCGAATTCAAGCCGCTGTTCCTGTCGGGGGGGAACCTCTTTGATCATCTCCAGGCTGCGGGTGTGTTGAACCATGTAAGCAAAGGCGCGGACAGCCCCATCCGGGGTTGCGTAGGTGGCGAT
>JBFFHG010000416.1:0-4374 GCA_041557055.1 Desulfosarcinaceae bacterium | reverse complement strand
GGCGCTGGATGTCACCAGCGCCCCCTGCCCTGTTCCAACTGCATGCAATGCCCGCATTGCAACCGCAGCCCGGAATTTTATCGCTTGATTGCCCCTCTTCCTACCCCAGCTTGGCGGCCACAGCTTTGCCGTAGTCCTGACAAGCGGTGATGCCTTCCCGGGTTCCGATGGCATGCTCCTTTAGATTAAGTGCGCCCAAGTCCACCACATCCATTTTAAATACGTGCTGCATGGTATCAAAAATCATGGGGCCTGATTCTCCGCTATGGGTATAGGAGCAGAAAGCGCCGCCGATTTTACCCACAAGATTGGCTTTCTGGGACAGGAAAAGAAAATTTTTCATTCCGGTGGTCATATCCCGGTGATAGGTCGGGCATCCCAGAATGTACCCGTCATAACCCTGAAGATCCTTCTCATTTTGAATTTCAGTGGTTTTTTTCACATCGGCGGCATGGCCTGCCATGCGAACGCCCTCTGCAATTAAATCCGCCATTTTTTCGGTCATACCGGTTCGGCTGATATAAGCCACCAATACGTTGTGCATCAGCTTTCCTCCATCCTTTGGTGTTCAATTAAGCTGGCTTGACGTTGGTTATTCTTCAATACTGAAGCGTGCCATATTCGATTTTTGGGGCACAAATTCTCCAATGGGAACCAGTTTTTTGTTGAATTTAACGCAATCCACAATTGTGTTCCACAAGGTTAGCAACTGGTTTGTCTCCAGATCGTTTTGAGGAACAAATTCGACGACATTTTTTTCTATTTTGATTTTCATAAAATTCCCCCTTCTCCCTGTTTGTGTCATATTCTCAGTGGCGTCAGGCCATTTCAACAATGGATACCCCCATTGCTACATCAAGAAACATGCCATTTCCGCCGGGTGTGGTCTTTGTAAAATTATGTGTAAAAACAGACAGATAAATATTGTATTGGCAATAACGAAAAGAATCCCAAACTGTCTTTGAGACAAGGGTGTCTCATTTTTTCTTGACACAATTCATGCCGGCCCGCTTGCCGGGTCAGTCAGCGCAGGGAGATCGATGGTGATCAGAAAGAGACGC
The DNA here is from genome assembly GCA_041557055.1 of Desulfosarcinaceae bacterium. Classification (GTDB taxonomy): domain Bacteria; phylum Desulfobacterota; class Desulfobacteria; order Desulfobacterales; family Desulfosarcinaceae; genus JARRKU01. Next base: position 3,313 of record JBFFHG010000416.1, on the reverse strand, counting down.
TCAGAGCATGCTCAAAGGGGAAATGGGAATGATTAACCGAATTTATCATAAGCGATCATTTCCGGTTCCACTCCCAGATCGTACAGCATCTTTTCCACGGCTGCAACCATTGGCGGCGGACCGCACAGATAATATTCGATCTCCGTGGGATCTTCGTGATTGGACAGGTAGGTGTCGCAGGCCACTTGATGAACGTAACCGGTGCGGCCCTGCCAATTATCCTCGGGCTGCGGGTCGGACAGGGAGACCACATAAGTAAAATTGGGAAATCGGGTTTCAAGCTCTTTGAATTCATTATCGTAGAACATTTCATTGCAAGACCGGGCGCCGTACCAGAAGGTGATGCGGCGTTTGGTTTGGACCTCGAGAAGCTGGTGGCGGATATGGCTGCGCAGGGGGGCCATGCCGGCGCCCCCGCCGATAAAGCACATCTCCCGTTCGGTGGGTTTTGCAAAAAAGTCCCCGTAAGGGCCGCTGAGGGTGACGCGATCGCCGGGTTTGAGATTGAAAACAAAAGAGGAGCCCACGCCCGGCGGCGCATCCGCCTTGCCCGGCGGCGGGGTGGCGATGCGGATGGTAAATTTGAGCAGATTCCCCTCAGCCGGCGGATTGGCCAGGGAATAGGCCCGATTGACCGGTTCCTCCGAATGGGATTTAAGGGTGAGTAAATTATACTTTTTCCAGGCGGCCTTGTACTTTTCGGCCACGCTGAAATTTTTGAATTCAGCGTCATATTCGGGAATATCGATCTGAATGTACGCGCCGGCTTTAAATTGCAATGACCGGCCTTCATCCAGTTGAAGTGCCAGCTCTTTGATAAAAGTGGCCACATTTTCGTTGGAAACCACCGTGGCCGGGTACTTTTTGATATTGAAAATTTCATCCGGGATTTGAATCCGCAGATCCTGTTTGACCTTGACCTGGCATGCCAGACGGATTTGCCGCTTGCGCTCCTTGCGATTGACCAGGGAGAGTTCGGTGGGCAGGATATCGCCCCCGCCGTGGGTGACTTTGCATTTGCAGGTGCCGCAGGTTCCCTTGCCGCCGCAGGCGCTTGGAATATAGATGCGGTTTTCCACCAGCGCCCCCAGCAGGGTGGCGCCGCTGCGTGTTCGGATGCTTTTTTCCCGGTCTTCGTTGATCAGGATGTGGCAGTCGCCCTTGACCGTAAGCCGGCTCTCCACCAGCAGCAAAATTCCCACCAGGAGGAGAACCACGCCCAGAAACACGGCCAGACTGACGATATAGATGGTTGGGTGCATGTAAATAATAGCGTTGCGTTTTAAGTGTTAAGTTGAATGGTTTCAGCCGATTTTATTGCAATTGGGAAATCCGTCCACTCTGGCGGACCACATTCACGTCAAACATGGTACCGCCTGTCAAAGCGTGATTCCCGAAAAAAGCATGAATGCCATGGCCATCAGGCCGGTGACGATCATGCGGATACCGAAGCCCTGGAGGCCTTCGGGCACATCGGCGTAGCGCAGCTTCTGCATGATGGTGGCCATGGAGACGATGGCCAGCATCCACCCGAGGCCCGATCCGATGCCGTAAACCAGGCTTTCGGCAAAGGTGTACTCACGCTCCACCATAAACAGCGAGCCCCCCAGAATGGCGCAGTTAACGGTAATCAGTGGCAGAAAAACCCCCAAGGCATTGTAGAGCGCCTGGGAAAAGCGATCGATGACCATTTCAACCACCTGAACGATTCCGGCGATGACAGCGATAAACAGAACCAGTTTCAAGTACCCTAAATCGATCTGGGGCAGTCCGGCCCAGGCCAGGGCGCCCGGAGCCAGCAGAAAGCGGTAAACCAGCCAGTTCACCGGGGTGGTGATGGCAAGGACAAAAACGACCGCCAATCCCAATCCCAAAGAGGTTTGCAGGTTCTTGGAGACCGACAGATAGGAGCACATCCCCAGAAAGTAAGCCAGCAGGATATTGCCCACAAAAACCGAATTGACGAACAGGCTGATCAGGTTTTCCATTATTTATCCTTTAGCAGGGAATACTCCAACCAGACAAAGAGGCCGATCATGATGAAAGCCCCGGGGGCCAACAGCATCAATCCCATATTCTGATAGCCCGCCTGGTAAAAACTTTCCGGGACAACCTGATATCCGAATAATTTTCCGGCCCCCAGCAACTCCCTGAAAAAAGCGACGCCGCATAAAATAGAAGTGTATCCAATGCCGTTGGCGATGCCGTCCACAAAGCTGCGGTAAGGCGGATTGCCCATGGCAAAGGTTTCGGCCCGTCCCATGACAATGCAGTTGGTGATGATCAGGCCCACGAATACGGACAACTGTTTGCTGATGTCATACATGAAGGCCTTTAAAAATTCGTCCGCGATGATGACCAGGGTGGCGATGACGGCCACTTCGACAATAATTCGAATGTTGCGGGGGATTTGACGCCGCAAAAGAGAGATGGCCAGGTTGGAAAAGCCCACCACAAAGGTCAGGGCCAGCCCCATGACAATGGCCGTCTTGAGCTGGACGGTGACCGCCAGTGATGAGCAGATTCCAAGGATCTGCTTGGAAACCGGATTGGATTGCCACAGGGCTTGGGAAATGGCTTTGTATGTTTTGCTTTTAACCAGACTACGCATAACCATACCAGTTTAAAGTAAATGAATGTTGCCGGATTATATCCGTTTAAAACTATTTTTCACGGCACCCTCAAATAACGCGGATTTTTATGCCGGAACTCAATGGCCATGGGTTCATACTCTTTCAGGATCGCCTTCATGCCCGCACTCAGGAAGCGGCCCGTCATGGTGGCGCCGCTGATGCCGTCCACATAATTGGGTTGGCGCTTGGGCGGCACCGCATCCCTGGCGGCGCCCTTGGCGATGTTGATGGAGACGAATTCTCCGTTTGAATCGACGATTTTCTTATTGACGAAATTCCTGCGGAACCATCGGCTTTCGATCTCTCCGCCCAGGCCCGGCGTTTCCGCATGTTTATAGACCGTAAAACCGCGAATGGTGGCGCCGTCGTTTTCCAGGGCCAGGTAGCCGTTGATCTCTCCCCACAGTCCGCGGGTATTGATGGGGACCACATAGGCTTTGATTTCATTATGGTCCACATGGACGTACAGCGGCAGACAATGACCCCCGGGGCAATCCGACGGTTTGATTTGGCCCCGGGCATCCACCCAGAAGTGCTGGACAGATTGTGTATACAACGCCTGAATCTGATCGCTGTCAATTTTCCGGTCCTCTTTGACAAGATCGAACGCTGTCAAAATGTTCTTCTGACGATCCACCTCCATGTTGCGTTGCTGATAAGATCTGAGTCCGGTGTTGGCG
>JBFFHG010000415.1:0-4375 GCA_041557055.1 Desulfosarcinaceae bacterium | reverse complement strand
CTAAGCAGCTACGGCGTAGTTATAATCGTCTGCGATTATATTTATTTCCCATCGAGTTTACGAGCCGATGAGCACTCGGTATGCAACCAGCGCTTCTTTGTCCCCGTCGAAGCCGTTTCGCCCCCATATGGTTGGCTTACGGAAAAAGTAGCTGATAAATTTTAAAGAGCAGATGAGCATCCCTAAAATAATGAAATCAAGGGCGATTGTCAATGACCCCATCAGGAATAATGTGAATGGGGCCATTGATGAAACCTCCGGCTTTAGGCACCCCCGCCGCCGCTGACGGCGAATCCGCTGGGCCCCAGGCCGGTGGTGGAGGGGGTCCCGGCAATTTTGGCCAGATAGGTGCCGCCCAGTTTTTCGATGTGGGCGTTCACGTTGTCAAAATAGTTATAGTGGATCTGCTCCTCGTCAATGATCTGCTCGAACAGTTTCATGCTGATGCTGTCGCCGTTTTCCCGGCACACCAAAAGGAACTGGTTATAGGTGTCGATGGTGTGGTCTTCGAGATCGGCGTCAAAGGGATAGATTTTTTCGACTTTTTGCCCCTTTTGGATGGTGCCGTCGTGGCCGGTCACCGGTTCTCCGCCGATCTCCTTGATGCGTTCGGCAAACATTTCCGCATGGCGCATTTCGTCGATGCCGATGAGCTTCATCTTGGCGGCCAGCTCGCCATAATCCATGTCATCCAGATTATAGTGCTGGTTCATGTACTGGGAAATGGCTTGCAGTTCCATGGCCCGGGCTTGGTTCAATACATCAATGACGTTTTGTTTGCGTTTTTCCCTGGTTGACTCAGTCATCTTTTTGCCTCCTCTGATAGGTTATTATTTCAGCCTGTTGAATGAATCGGCAACATACCCTGGCGGAACAATGCCAGGTTTTGATCAATGATCACCCCATAATAACAGGTTTCAAGTCTTGATTTGGCATTTGGATTTTGAAATTTACCACTCTATTTTTTGTAATCTTTTCTGATCCGGTCCAGGTCGCGCTTCTGGTCGCGCCGGCGCAGGCTGTCGCGCTTGTCGTACTGGCGTTTGCCTTTGGCCAGCCCCAGGAGAATTTTGACCTTGCCTTCGCGGAAATAGAGACGCAGCGGGATCAGGGCGTAGCCGCGTTCATTGAGTTTGCCGGTAAGTTTTTTGATTTCATAGTTGTGCAACAGTAATTTACGGATGCGCAAGGGGTCATGATTGTCAAAATAGGCAAAGGAATAGGGGCTGATGTGCATCTGGTGGACCCAAACCTCCCCGCGCCTGATCTTGGCGTAGGAATCCTTGAGGTTGGCCCTGCCCTGCCGCAATGATTTGACCTCGGTCCCTTTGAGCACCATGCCGGCCTCAAACTCATCTTCAATAAAATAGTCGTGGCGGGCCTTTCGATTCTCGGCGATTATTTTGATATGATCCTTGGTGGCCACGAACAATTACTCCCAATGGTGATGATTGTTGTTGTTGAGCTGATCCCCGTATGTTTTGAGAACCAGCGCCTCGATCTGTCGGGTGGAGGTCAAAGCCAGCACTTTGGCCAGAAAATCATGGGTTTCGGCAATATCCAGGGTGCGGACGGCGCTTTTGACCACCGGGATGGCCTGGGGGTTGGTGCTGAGTTCTCTTAACCCCAAACCGAGTAAAATGGGGATAAACAGGGGCTCGCCGGCCATTTCACCGCACATGAAAACCGGCACCCCATTGTGCCGTCCGGCATCGGCCACCTGTTTTAGCAGGCGGATCACCGCCGGATGCAGGGGCTTATAAAGATGCGCCACATAGGGATTGGCGCGATCGATGGCCATGGTGTACTGAATCAGATCGTTGGTGCCGATACTGAAAAAATCCACCTCCTTGGCCATGGCGTCGGCCATGATGGCGGCCGAGGGCACTTCGATCATCACGCCGACGGGCAACTTTTTGTTATAGAGCAGGCCGTCCCTGTCCAGTGATTTGGCCGCTTCGTCTAAAATCCGGCGGGTTTCCAGAATTTCATCCATCCTGGAAATCATGGGGAACAGGATTCGCACCTGGCCGTAGTGGGAGGCCCGTAAAATGGCCCGCAACTGGGTCTTGAACACTTCCGGTTTTTGCAGGCAGTAACGAATGGCGCGCAGGCCCAGGGCCGGATTGACCTCGTCCTCGGCGTTGATGTAGGAGACCGCCTTGTCGCCGTTGATGTCCATGGTGCGGATGGTCACGGGTTTGTCGCCCATGACATCGATAACATCCTTGTATTTTTCAAAAAGTTCTTCCTCGCTGGGAAAACCGGAACGCGACATGTACTGAAATTCGGTACGATAGAGCCCGATGCCGTCGCCGCCCTTGTCAAGCACGGCCACCACCTCTTCGGGCAATTCGATATTGCCCATCACCGACAGCAGCATGCCGTCTTTGGTTTGGGCCGGCAAATGGCTGCGGCGGACATAGACGGCCCGCCGGGCTTCATATTGGGCTTTGCGGTGCTCGGCTTCAATAAGGGTCTGGTCGCTGGGATTGACGATGACCACACCGGCGGTTCCGTCGACAATAATGATATCGTCATTCTTTATGATCTGGGTGGCTCTTTCAAGTCCCAGGACCGCCGGGATTTCCAGACTGCGGGCAATGATGCTGGTATGGGAGGCGCGGCCGCCGCCACCGGTGACAAACCCCTTGACCCGCTCCAGTTGGATCTGGCTTGTTTCGGCCGGTGAGAAATCGCGGGCAACGAGAATCACCCGTTTTTCGATGGCGCCGATGCTCAGCGATTCGGCTCCCACGAGATTCTTCATGATGCGATCGGAAACATGCCGGATATCCTCGACGCGATCGCGCAGATAGGGATCGTTCATGCCTTCGAACATGGGTTTGATCATCGAAACGACTTTCTTAAGGGCCCATTCGGCATTGATGCGCTCTTTGTCGATGATGTCGATGGTCCGCCCGTAGAGCATTTTATCCTTGAGCAATACGATGTGGGTTTCCAATATGCGGGCGTGTTCGCGCAACTCTTCGGGGGTGTCGTTGATAATCTGGTTCAGTTCATCCGAAGCTTTTTTGACGGCGGCTTTAAAACGTTTCTTCTCTGCGGTGAGATTCTTTTGGATGATGGCGTACTTGGGCGCCACTTCGACGCCCTCTTTATCCACAAGGTAGGCCTTGCCGATGCAGATACCCGGTGATCCGCCGATTCCGTATAAAATCATCTCGTGACTGTGATCTTGCTGCACAGCGCTATTCTCCAAAACCGCCGGCAAACAGCTCGGCGATAAGGTTCAATGTGCCCGTGTCCGCGGCCGTTTCTATAGTAACCCGCAACTGATCTCCCCTGGCGGCGGCAAGTGTTAAAATATCCATGATCTGTTTGGCGTCGATTTGTTCGGAACCGACATGCAGCCAAACCCGGCCTGAAGCCTGCTGGGCCACTTTGGCCACTTTGGCCGCCGCCCGGGCGTGCAGGCCCAACTCATTGACAATGCTCACATCCCGCCAAAGCGGTTCTGAATTAGATGGCATCCGGTGGCCTGAAAAGATATGGTGCGGGCACAATCATAAATCGGGATTAGCTACCATTCTGCTCAGTGGTTGTCAATGCCCCGATTGACAAGAGCAATAGATGCCGGTAAGGTCATTACGGTTCTTTATTGTTCTTATATCCGGTAATTTCATATTCTTACCTCCATTACAACATTTGAGGATTTCAATGGAACGGCAATTTCTGATTGATGATTTAAAATTAGGGGAATCCTGGCGCCTTTTCAAGATTTTAGGGGAATTTGTGGAGGGCGTGGAAGCCCTTCACGATCTGGGACCGGCGGTCAGCATTTTCGGTTCGGCCCGGATCAAATCCGATGATCCTGTTTATCAAAAAGCCCGGCAAATCGCCAAAGCTTTCGCGGAAAGCGGCTTTGCGGTGATCACCGGCGGCGGCGGGGGCGTGATGGCCGCAGCCAACCAGGGCGCAAGGGAGGCCGGCGGAAAATCGGTGGGACTCAACATTCGATTGCCTTTTGAGCAATTACCCAATGAATTCGCGGACCTTCAACTGGAGTTCAAATATTTTTTCATTCGCAAAGTAATGTTCATCAAATATGCATCGGCGTACATCGGTTTGCCGGGAGGTTTCGGTACGCTGGACGAAGTTTTCGAGGTCATCACCTTGATCCAGACCCGGCGCATCAAACCCTTCCCGATTATCCTGGCGGGCAGCGACTATTGGTCGGGGCTCCTCGACTGGATCAAAAAACGGCTCAGGGATGCGGGCATGATCTCGCCCGGTGACCTGAATATTGTGCAGTTGATAGATGACCCCGAAGAGATGGTGGCAGCGGTGAAGCGCATCGTTATCATGTAACATTCATAATTTATAGTCGACCGCAGCTTCCCGCGCCGGAGCG
>JBFFHG010000414.1:0-4376 GCA_041557055.1 Desulfosarcinaceae bacterium | reverse complement strand
GGGCGACCCCATTCTTGCTTTGAACCGGATTTGCAGCGGAGACGGGGGGGGCGGACGCATTTTCTCGAATAGTCCGCAACAAAGCGCACAGGCTGTGCCTGTCGCCCGGCTAAATTTGTCGTTGGGCGTGGAATCGCACATCAACTACGACCAATAGGGAAGGGGCGGCACCTTCCCTTGAACTCTGAACCCAGGGTCTTAATTGATGGGCGCGTGATTATCCGGTGCGTCCGCCTTGATGTCAAAATGCATGTCGTGACTGGAAAACAGTGTCTCTCCCGGTGCCAATACCAGGGCGTGGGGCAAAACCTCATCCATATGGTCGACGCTGACGATCTCCAGATGTTTGGAGATGGTGGTCGGGATATCCTTGAGATCCTTTTCGTTCTCTTTGGGAATAATGATTTTCTTGATGCCCCCGCGATGGGCCGCCAGGATTTTCTCCTTGAGGCCGCCGATGGGCAGCACCCGGCCGCGCAGGGTAATCTCACCGGTCATGGCCACATCCCGGCGAACGGGTCGTCTGGTCAGAGCCGACACCACGGAGGTGCACATGGCGATGCCGGCCGAGGGCCCGTCTTTGGGGATGGCCCCTTCCGGTATGTGAATGTGCAGATCCAGTTTGCGGTAAAACTTACCATCGATTCCCAAAAAATCCGCCCGTGAGCGCACAAAACTGACGGCCGCCTGGGCCGACTCTTTCATCACATCGCCCAGCTTGCCGGTCACCGAAACCATGCCGCGGCCCGGCATGGTGAGGGTCTCAACAAAGAGCAGTTCCCCGCCGAATTGGGTCCAGGCCATGCCGGTGGACATGCCGACCTGATCCTTCTCCTCGATCTCCGTGCTTTTGAACCGCGGCGGTCCCAGGTACTTGGTCACAACCGATTCGGTCACCCGAATGGTGTTCTGATCGGGATTCTTGACCACCTGGCGGGCCACTTTGCGGCAAACGGCGGCGATTTCACGCTCCAGGTTGCGGACCCCGGCTTCCCGGGTGTAACGGTTGACAATGTAATAAACCGCCTTTTGGGTCAGGTTGATTTGCGCCTCGGTGAGACCATTGGCCTTGATCTGTTTAGGAATCAGAAAATCTTTGGCGATATTGTATTTTTCATGCTCGGTGTACCCCGGCAACCGAATGATCTCCATGCGGTCCTGCAACGGCAGGGGGATATCCGGCAGGGTGTTGGCCGTGGTGATGAACATGATATCGGACAGATCGTAGTCCAAATCCAGATAATGGTCATTGAAGGCATAGTTCTGCTCCGGGTCCAGCACCTCCAGCAGGGCGGCGCTGGGATCACCACGAAAATCCATGCTCATCTTGTCAACTTCGTCCAGGCAGAAGACCGGATTGTTGACGCCTGTTTTTTTAAGGGATTGAATGATCTTTCCCGGCAGCGCGCCGATATAGGTGCGCCGATGACCGCGTATTTCAGCCTCATCACGCACCCCTCCCAGGGATAGACGGACGAACCGCCGACCTGTGGCCCGCGCCACCGAACGCGCCAGGGAGGTTTTGCCCACCCCCGGAGGTCCCACCAGGCAAAGAATGGGGCCCCGCAGCTTTTTTACCAGGGCCTGCACCGCCAGATACTCCACGATGCGTTCCTTGGGTTTGGTCAGGCCGTAGTGATCTTCATCCAGGATACGCTCGGCTTCGGTGATGTCAATGCGCGCCCGGCTGCGTTCAAACCACGGCAGGCTGATGATCCATTCAATGTAATTGCGCACCACCGTGGCTTCCGCCGACATGGGGGTCATCAGTTTGAGTTTTTTGAACTCCTGGCGCACTTTGGCGGCGGACTCCTTGGAGAGGCGCTTGCGCTTGATGCGTTTTCCCAGCTCCTGCAGCTCGTCCGCCCCCTCGTTTTCCGAGCCCATCTCCTTGCGGATGGCCCGCATCTGCTCATTGAGATAGTAGTTTTTCTGGGTCTTTTCCATCTGCTCTTTGACCCGCCCTTTGATGCGCTGGTCCATGCGATAGACCTCCATCTCCAGGTTGATCAGTTCCACGAGCAGCCCCAATCGCTTTTCCAGGGGCGTGGCCTCCAGCAGCCGCTGCTTATCCGCTATCTTGAACGAAAAGTGGGAGGCCACGGTGTCAGCCGTCTTGGACGGATCGGCAATGCCCTCCACTTTGGCGATAAGGTCTCTGGAAATATTCTTGTTGACTTTGGCGAAAGCCTCAAAGCCCTCCTTGACAGACCGCATGAGCGCTTCGACTTCGGCCTCCGATCTCATTTCATCGTCAACGGCGTCCAACTCCACCTTGAAGTAGTCTTCCGCTTTGATGAATTGACGGATGCGGGCCCGGACCTGCCCCTCCACCAGGGCTTTGACCGTACCGTCGGGCAGCCGCAGCAATTGCAGCACCGTTCCGATAACCCCCACACGGTAAATGTCTTTTTCCGCCGGATTATCAATGCCCGCCTTGTTCTGAGTGGCCAGAAAGATGCGCTTGTCCTCCGTGTTCATGGCATTGGACAGGGCAGCCACTGATTTGGGCCGCCCCACGAACAAGGGCGCCACCATGTGGGGGAAAATGACAATGTCCCTTAAAGGTAACAGGGGAAGAACCAGATCCCCTGGTCGGCTGCTTTCGTCTCTGAAAAAGCGAGTAATATTGACCATGATCTATCCATAAGGTCCGCCGGTTGTTTTGGAATCCCCAAAACCGGCTTTCATAATTTGGTTAATTGACAGGTGGCCCCTGTTCCACTCCAAATGAACGTTTTAAAATCGTCATCAGGCTTGTTTCTTGGTTTGCTCATAAAGCAGTATGGGATCTTCCTTGTTCAGGACCACATCCTCACCGATAACGCACTCTTTGACGCTCTCGATGGATGGTATTTCATACATGATATTCAGCATGCATGCTTCCAGGATGGCCCGTAGTCCGCGTGCACCGGATTTGCGCTTGACGGCCTGGTCGGCAATGGCCGCCAGCGCGCTGTCGGTGATGCGCAGGTTGACCCCTTCCAGCTCGAACAGTTTGTGATACTGCTTGACCAGCGCGTTTTTCGGTTCGGTCAGGATACGCACCAGGGTCTCGGCACTCAACTCATCAAGGGTGGCGACCACCGGCAGACGCCCTAAAAACTCGGGGATCAACCCGAATTTTATCAGGTCTTCGGGCTTTACCTCTTTTAGCGTCTCGCCCAGGGTGGCATCGTTCTCCCTGGCGATCCTGGCACCGAATCCAACCGACTTGGAACCCATGCGGCGCTTGACAATCTGCTCCAGCCCGGTAAACGTTCCGCCGCAAATAAACAGGATGTTGGATGTATCCACTTTGACAAAATCCTGTTGCGGGTGTTTGCGGCCCCCCTTGGGCGGTACGCTGGCCATGGTGCCTTCGATGATTTTGAGCAGTGCCTGCTGAACGCCCTCGCCGGACACGTCCCGGGTTATGGAGGGGTTGTCCGATTTGCTGGCGACCTTATCGATCTCATCGATATAGACGATGCCGCGCTTGGCCTTTTCCACATCGTAATCCGCATTTTGCAGCAGGGACAGGATAATGTTTTCCACATCCTCGCCCACATACCCCGCCTCGGTCAGGCTGGTGGCATCGGCAATGGTAAACGGCACATTCAAAAAGCGGGCCAGCGTCTGGGCCAGCAGGGTCTTGCCGCTTCCCGTGGGGCCGATAAGCAGAATGTTGCTTTTTTGAATCTCCACATCACCGGCGCTGATGGCCGTATCCAGGCGTTTGTAATGGTTGTATACGGCCACGGCCAGGATTTTTTTGGCATAATCCTGCTCAATGACATATTCGTCCAAGCGGCTCTTAATCTCTTTGGGAACCATCAGATTGGCCAGCTCACCAGCCTCTTTTTCGGTTTCCTCGTCAATGATCTCGCTGCACAACTGGATGCATTCATCGCAGATGTAAACTGCCGGACCGGCAATCAGCTTTTTGACCTCTTTCTGGTTCTTACCGCAAAAAGAACAAAAGAGGTTGTCGTTGGGATCATCTTTTTTGGCCATAACGGTTACGTCTCCAGCTAATCAATTTTGTCCAGGTCATCCCTGCTGCGGATGACATGATCCACTATACCATAATCTTTGGCCTCTTGGCCCGACATAAAATTGTCGCGGTCCGTATCTTTGCGAATCTGATCAAGATCCTTGCCGGTATGGCGCTTGAGAATCGAGTCGAGGATCTCTTTCGTCCGCAGGATCTCCTTGGCCTGGATCTCGATGTCCGACGCCTGACCTTGAAAACCGCCCATGGGTTGATGAATCATGATGCGGGAACTTGGCAGGGCGTAGCGTTTGTTTTCAGCTCCCGCCGATAGCAGCAACGCCGCCATGCTGGCGGCCTGTCCGATGCAAAGGGTGGTGATATCCGGCTTGATGTACTGCAT
>JBFFHG010000413.1:0-4384 GCA_041557055.1 Desulfosarcinaceae bacterium | reverse complement strand
GCGATGCGCGCGCCCTGGATATTCTGCTCTCCCCTGCCCCGGACCGCGACGGCCTGCGGGTGATCGCCAAAGACGGCATCCGCGTTCAAAACGGTCTCTTTATCGCGCCCGAGTTGGGACCCCATGTGGGCAAAACCGTCTTTGTGCTGCTGGATCAGACCGATTTTGGCACCATTCACGTGTTTTTGATCCGATCCGACGGCAGCAAGGAGTTCCTGTGCCAGGCGGTGGACCCCATGCGCACCGGCCACGACCGCACCCGGATCGCCATCCGCGCACGAGAGATCCAGGACCAGGTGATGCGCGAGGGTAGAAAAGAGCTCAAGCGCATCGCCCGCGAGGCTGCCACCCAGGAGATCGGCAACGAGATCCTGGCTTTCAGGGAGAGCCAGCGGGCCAACGTCCGCGCCTTTCCCAACAAAAGCGAAGCGTATTGCACCCATGCCATGGCCGAGGCTGCACGGGCCGTGGACGATATCCGAAAAAACCAGCTGGGACCGCAGCCCATCGGCATCACAACAGAACAGGAACAGGTCGCGGCCGAACTGATCGACATGGCAAAGGCGCGCAGGAACCGGCCCCTGCCGGCCACGGCCCAGGAAAAGTACGAGCAGCTGCAGGAGGATCTTTGTTGCGGGCTGGATCTTTGCGATGGGGATCTGGCCTGGATGAAGCGCTATGAGCTGTGGCTGGAGACCGGCGAGCGGGTCTCCGGGCAATGACCTTTTGAAAGGATGTTCATATGGCTTTGAAACCGGTTTTAAACCAACGTCAAAAGGAGAAGCACCAATGGAAAAAGAGATGATCAGACGCCTGGTCGCCCGGCTGGTGGTCCAGGGCCTGCGCCGGGCCGCGGCCCTTTGCGGCGAGGCCCGGCGCCAGCGGCGCCTGGCAGAACTGATGCCCGCATCGGACAAAGAGGTCCTGCGCATGTCGGCGGCGGCAAAGCTCCGGAAGGCCGCGCGCATCCGGCAGTTGTGCGGCCGGCTGGCCGCGGCCCACGGCATCGGCCCGAAAAGAACCGGCCGGAGGTTGGCGCCCCGACCGGATCAACAAAGAAAGTACAACTTGAAAGGACGGTAGCATATGCGCGACGACATGGCAATAACCAAGAACGTTCAACGCTTTTTGTCCGCGGTGCGGGTGTTGAACGAACGGCCCGCGGGGGTTGAGGGCATGGCGATCCTGTGGGGCGAGCCCGGCGAGGGCAAGTCCACCACCGTGGCCTTTACCTGCAACACCCTGGACGGTCTGTTCCTGCGGGCCAACACCTGCTGGACCATCACCAGCATGCTGGCGGACCTGATGGTGGAGCTGGGCCAGCCCCCCGCCCGGCGCCGGGCGCCCAGGATGGAGGCGGCGGTCAAGACATTGTCCGAACAGCCCCGGCCGATCTTCATCGACGAGGCCGACTATCTGTTCCGGCAACCCGACATGCTCGACACTCTGCGCGATATTTACGATGTGACCGGATCGCCGATGGTGCTCATCGGCATGGAGGCGTTCGCCCGCAAGGTCCAAAGCCGGAGCAAGTTCGCCCGGCGCATCACCCAGTGGGTGGAGTTTTCGGGCATCGACGCCGCCGATGGGCGCACCCTGGCCGACACCCTGTGCGAGGTGAAGGTGGCCGACGATCTGCTGGCCCATGTGCACAAGGCGGCGCGCATGAACATCGGGCGCATGGTCACCGGCCTGGCCCGCATCGAGCAGTTTGCCAAGATCAACGCCCTTGAGACCGTCACCAAAAAGGTGTGGGAAAACCGGTCGCTGTTTTACGACCAGCCGCGGTTTGCAAGGAGGTCCTGATGCCCGGCGTCAGAGGGATGCAGCACACCGCGCACAGAAAAAACGCCCTGCGCAGCAAGATCTGGCAAAGCATGCGCATTCTGCGCCGCTTTACCATTGTCGATCTTTGCCGCACCACCGGGGCCAGGCGCGACAATGTAAAAAAATTCGTCCGGCGCCTTGAAGTGCACGGGTACGTTGCCCAGCACGGCACCTATGTCGGCGGCCGGGCCGGCATTTTTCGCGGCCTGCGCCTGGTCAAGGATGTGGGGCCGCGTTATCCCCTGTGCTGCGAGATCTGCGGCCGACCCATGAACAAACCGTGCCTGAGTGAAAGTGAGAAGTCCGCCAATGAACCGCATGACGTTACTTAAAAAGGCGGTGGCCGATTACGGCCAGACGGTCGTGGCGCGCGCCCTGGGCTACTCCCCGTCGGCGGTCAACCAGGCCCTGCACGGCAAGTACCGCGGCAGCCCGGACAACCTGCTCAAACGCGTGGCCGAGGTCTACGGCAGCGGCATGGTGACCTGCCCGGTGATGGGACAAATCACCATCCGGCGTTGCGCCGCCGAAAGAAGAAAACCCTTTGCAGCATCATCGCCCCAGCGGGTGCGCCTGTTTCTGGCCTGCCGGAACTGCACGGCGCATCAATAATAAAGGAGATACGACAATGACAGTCTATATCAGCCAGCAGGATCAAAAAGAGGTGGACCGGCTGCGCATCGCCCTTTCCCAAGCGGCCGTGGACATGACCGAGGTGTTCACCCACGATGTCAACAGCCACAGGAAAAAGGCCGCCGTGCTGCAGCAGTTATCGGAAATAGGCAAAACCATGGACCAATTGGGGCTGACCCATACCGTGGCGCGCAAAATCGACAATGTGCGCACCCACAAAACCACAGTGGAATTTTTCGGAGTGCAGGTATGACAGACACCGGATCGAACGCGGGGCCGCGGATGATCCGGCCAAATTCAATTTGAAAGGAATCATAAATGCCGCAAACCATCAATAAAGAGGATTTCATGACCGACAGCCGCGGCCGGCTGGTGCCCGTGGAAATGGTGCCGGCCATCGACCGGCAGCGCAACGAGCTGGTGCTGGAGATGCTTGAAAAGGCGCACCGGCTGCAGGCCGAGATGCGCAACTTCAAACTGCGGGCCATGGGCGATATCCAGGCCTTTGTGGATCTGTCGGCCGAGCGCTACGATGTCAGGCTGGGCGGGCACAAGGGCAACACCACCCTGATGAGCTTTGACGGCCGCTGCAAGATCCAGGTGGCCATTGCCGAACACCTGACCTTTGACGAGCGGCTGCAGGTGGCCAAAAAGCTGGTTGACGAATGCCTTTCCGACTGGGCCGAGGACAGCCGCGCCGAGCTGAAGACCATCGTGCTGGACGCCTTTCAGGTGGACCAGGAGGGGCGCATCAACACCGGCCGCATTCTGGCCCTGCGGCGCTATGCCATCGAGGATTCGCGCTGGCAAAAGGCCATGCAGGCCATCTCCGACTCCATCCAGGTGGTGGGATCCAAGGCCTATTTGCGCTTTTACCAAAGAAGCGGCCCGGAGGGTCGGTTTGTCCCCATCGCCCTGGATCTGGCGGCGTTATAGGGACCCTTAAGGCATTGAAGATTCATTTGCCCTGAACGGCCGGGTCCTTAAAGACCCGATTTTTGTGACGAGGAGAAAACAGGATGCATCGACTTTTGATTACAACGGCTTTGGCGCTGGTGTTCGGCACCAGCGCCTATATGTCGGTCTATGGCCTGGCCGCGGTGTTTGCCGCCCATCTGCCCGTGGTGGTGTGCATGGGCGCGGGCATGGAGCTTGGCAAGCTGCTGGTGGTCATCCATCTGCACCGCCGGTGGACAACGCTGGGCCTTACCGGACGGATGTTCTACCTGCTGGTGGCCGCGGCCCTGGTGCTGATCACCTCCTGCGAGATCGCCGGCTTTCTGGCCCAGAGCCACCTGACAACGGGCAGCGACCTTGCCGCCTGCCAAGCTTCCGTGGCGGCCCTGGACAAGGAAGCTGGGTTGCTTCAACAGCAGATCGCCGTAACCGATCAAACCCTGGCGGCACTGCCGGCCGGGTACGTAAGCCGGCGCATCGCCGAGCGTGACAAGTCCGGTTACGGGGCCGCCCAAAAGCGCCTGGTGGCCATCTCCCGGCAGCGGGCTGAGCTGACAGCCGCCATTGCCGAGAAAACGGCCCAGGCCGGGCCGGTGTTTGCCGTGGCGCGGCTGGCCGGTCTGGATGCCTCCACGGCTGCCACGGTTTTTATCCTGATACTGGTGGCTGTTTTGGAGCCGCTTTCCATCGGCCTTTCCGTGGCTGCATCGGCAGCCTGGCAGCCTGCTCTTCCGGATGGCGCAACCGCAACCCCAAAGGCCTGGGCAGGCGTCTGTCGCACCGGGGCCGACACCCGCAGTGCTTTTATGCAGATCGTCAACGACTACAACCTGAGCACAAAGGAGGTGGCCGCCATCACCGGCCGCAAAAAGCCGGGAACGGCCGAGGCGTGGATGAACGGAACAGTGCGCATACCGCCGCGGGCGCTCAGACACCTGCGGCGCTGGGCGGCAAAACAGAAAAACCG
>JBFFHG010000412.1:0-4387 GCA_041557055.1 Desulfosarcinaceae bacterium | reverse complement strand
GATATGGGCAATCCCTCCCGGTGTTCGCTGGCGTACTTTTCGATAAAATGAGCCACCAGGAGTCCGGTGTCCTCCAGGCGATTTCTTAACGGCGGCAATACGATGTGGACCACGTTCAAGCGATAGAACAGATCTTCCCTGAATCGCCTCTTGCTGATTTCATCCTTCAGGGATTTATTGGTTGCGGCTATCAGGCGGATGTTTACGGAAACGGGGCGGACGCCCCCCACGCGCTCAAAAACTTTTTCCTGCAGCACCCTTAACAGTTTGACCTGCAGGGATGGCGAAAGCTCTCCGATTTCATCCAAGAAGAGGGTGCCGCCGTCGGCGATTTCAAAGCGCCCCTTTTTCATGGCCACGGCCCCGGTGAAAGCGCCCCTTTCATGGCCGAAAAGTTCACTTTCAAGCAAGCTTTCGGCCAGGGCCGAACAGTTGACCGCCACAAAGGGCTGGTTGCGCCGCGGGCTGTTGAAGTGGATGGACTTGGCCACCAGCTCTTTGCCGGTGCCGCTGGCGCCTTCGATCAGGACTGTAGCCACAGCCGGCGCAACTTTGCGAATGGTCTCAAAGATGTCCTGCATGGGCTTGCTCTTGCCGATGAGATTACCGAAGCTGTATTGGGACGCCACGGCGCTTCGCAACTGGCGGTTCTCCTTAACCACCCGGAACATGGTCACGGCTTTGTTGACGTAGATAACCAGGCGGTCATTGTCAAACGGTTTTAAGATATAGTTGTAAGCGCCCTTCTGCATGGCTTCGACCGCTTTTTCCACAGTGCCGTGCGCGGTCATCATCATTACCGGCAGTTCGGCGTCTTTCAACTTTATTTTTTCCAGCAATTCAATGCCGTCCATTTTCGGCATTTTCATATCGGTGAGCACCAGATCGACGTCGGAATGGTCGAGAATTTCCAGGGCCTCTTCACCGCTGTTGGCCGTCAGGGTCTCGAAGCCCTCTTCCTGCAGCACGGCACTCAAGACCAACGGGTAGTTCTTTTCGTCATCGACGATGAGAATGGTGTCCATAACTACCCTTCCTTTTGTACCGGCAGACGGATGGAGACCCGGGCGCCGCCTTCGGAGCGATTGTCGAGACGGATCTGACCACTGTGGGCCTCGATGATATTTTTAACGATACCCAGCCCCAGGCCGGTTCCCTTGTCCTTGGTGGTGAAAAACGGATCCCAAATTTTTTCCATAGCCTCTTTTTGAACCCCGTATCCGGCATCTTCAAAAGCAATCCAGATATTATTATTATTATTGTTGTTGTCCCCGGATTTGACGGCAATGTCAATATGGCCCCCTTCGGGCATGGCCTGCATGGCATTGATCAGGATATTGAGAAAGGCCTGATAGAGCATATCGGCATCCGCTCGAATCCTGGGCAGTCCCTGGTCGAAGCGGGTGTTGATCACATACCCGCCGGTTTCCATCTGAGACGATAAAAACTGAATGTTTTTTCCGATAATCTCCTCAATGCGGCAAAGGAAGAGGTTGGGTTCCTTGGGTTTGGCAAAATTGAGAAAGTCGGTAATGATATTGTTGAGCCGGCTCGATTCTTCAATGATGATATCCGGAAGGCGGGTGGCGGGATCACCCGCGGGCATCTTTTTTTTCAGCAGTTCGGCCGAGCTGCTGATGATTCCCAGAGGATTGCGTATTTCGTGGGAGACGCCGGCCACCATTTCGCCCAGGGATGACAAATGTTTGGCGCGGCTCAACTGTTCTTTCAGTTTGAGGCGCTCCTGGGCCCGTTTTTGAATTATATTTTCACCCCGCTTGACCACGATGGTCATGATCAGAAAGAGCATCAGCATGACGCCGCTGACGGTGACGAGGGTCAGGACCTGAAAGCGAAAAATGTTTTTATAATCATTGGATAGATCCTGGACGATCTCAACCACCCCCAGCACAGGGCCGGCCACCGGGGAGAGCGGTTTTTCCGCCCGCAAGGGTGCAAAGGTGATGATTCTGATCTCTTTGGGGGCTCCCAAAAACAGCTCCCAGAAGCTGCCTTTTTGGATCAGCTTGGAAGTCGCCTGACCTTCCAGGGCCTTTTGGAAGCTGTTGCCCCCCAGATTCTCCATACCGATCAACTCTTTTGAATAGCTGTACGCCACCAAATCCTTCATGCCGTAAATGTTGACCAGATCCACTTTGAAGCTGTGCAGCGTGCTGCGAACCACGCTGTCCATGCGTTCAAACTGTTCACGATTGCGCAATTCGATTTTCCCGTATTTTAAACCGATGGGCAGAATAAATTGCATAAAGACCTGGTGGTTCAGGTTTTCAATTAACAGGAGGGCATAGTCTTCGCTTTTGGCAAACTGCATGGACCGTATCCAGTGGGTATTCAACACGGACAGGACAATGGTTCCGCAGAAAATAAGGATCAGGCTCGAAAAAGAGAAATATTTAACCAGCCGGAAAGGTTTGGCGCGTTCGGCAATGGGATGTGATCGCATATTCGGGTACCGCCGGGATCAATTGTTTGTTTGTTTTTCAATAGTATTCATAAAACTGGCCTAAAGTTTGCTTGGTTAACGTCGATATCAGGAGTTGAAAGCAAAACGTTTATCCTTAATTATAAAGTAAATTGTTGTAACGGCCCAAACCTTTATATGGCCCCATATATGGAACCTTGGGTTCAAAGTCAAGAAAGGCCGGAAATAAAGGACTTGGAGAATCAAACAGCCATTTCCAACGGATGGAAACCATGATGAATCGTGTTGTCGAGGAAACATGCATAATTTCAAGGGTACCGCCAAAAGCAGTGATATGGGCCGACAAATTTTTGACAGGGCCATGTCCCGCCCTGGCCACAACATGTTGTTGTGTCATAAAAAGGCACACAATATAACTTAAGTAGACAAAATTATACGCTAATTATACATAATTTGACTTGACAGCATGAGGATTCTTAACAGAGGATAAAACCCACAAGGTGCAAAAGACAAGAGATGGTCTGTGGATCGGCCGAGCGTATATAAATTTTCAAACACTAGTGGGCAGAAAACTGGACATGGCTAAAAAATCCTTAAAAAAAATTCGTGAATCCTTATTGATGAGTAAAGCCGAACTCGCCAGGGAAGCAAATGTGTCACCAATTACCATTACCCGGATTGAAGAGGGCAAACCGTGCCGGATGGAGACCAAAAGAAAAATTCTTCTGGCCCTTGGATACAGTTTGTCGGATGCTAAAAAAATCTTTAATGAATGAGATATGACTATGTTGGGTGCCAAACGCAATCGATTGGTCGGACTGGATATCGGTTCAAAAACAATTAAGGCCGCCGAAATCATTGAAAGCAAAAAGGGCTTTGTGCTCTCCAAATTCGGCATGAGCGAGATTGCTCCCGGTTTGATCGAGGACGGGGCGATCAAAGACCCGGAAGCTGTGGCCGATACGTTGAAAAATCTTTTCAAGTCTTATGGCATTAAAAATTCCAACGTGGCGGTCTCTATCGGCGGCTACTCCGTTATCGTGAAAAAGATCAGCGTTCCGACAGCTTCGGAGGAGCAGCTTCAGGACACCATCCATTTTGAGGCCGAGCAATACATCCCCTTTGATATTAATGATGTGAATCTGGATTTTCAGATATTGGGCGAAAATGAAAACAATCCCAACCAGATGAATGTATTGCTGGTGGCCGCCAAAAAAGAGATGGTCAACGATTATGTCAATCTGGCGGAGTTGGCCGGGCTGGAACCCAGAATCATCGATGTGGACGCCTTTGCCCTTCAAAACGTATTTGAACTGAACTACGAACCCAATTTGGATGAAAATGTGGCCCTGATCGACATCGGCGCCAGCAAGACCTCCCTGAACATCCTGAAAGGTGACAGCTCGGTTTTCATGCGGGACGTGTCGCTGGGATGCGGCCAGATCAACCAGAAAATCGCTTCATTGATCGATTGCTCTACAGATGAGGCTGAAGCGATCAAGTTCGGCGAGGGCAGCGACAAGATCTCCCCCGAAGATCTGTCGGACATCATATCCGCGGTGGTCGCTGACTGGTGCACCGAGATCCGGCGGGCGCTGGATTTTTTCTACTCCACCTATCCGGACGATCAAATCAAAAAGATCATCCTGAGCGGCGGTGGCGGTAATATTCAGGAGTTGCGTCAGCTTCTGGCCGTGGAAACCTCGGCTGAAGTTTCGACCATCAACCCTTTTCAGCGTTTTTATATTGACGGCGATAAATTTGACACCGAGTATTTGGAAAAAATTGCACCCCAGGCCTCCATTTGCATGGGGCTGGCAACCCGTAAAGTGGATGACAAATGATACGCATAAATTTACTGCCATATCGTGCCGCCCGGAAAAAAGAGAATATCCGCATTCAGGTCAATATCTTTCTGGGCTCGGTTTTCATCGTGGTCCTGCT
>JBFFHG010000411.1:0-4390 GCA_041557055.1 Desulfosarcinaceae bacterium | reverse complement strand
CAGCAATAGCAAGCTATTTTGAGGCCAAAGCCAAGATCAGACGCAGTCGCAGATCGTGCAAAGACGACCTGAAGCAGTGATGCATAAAATGTGAAGTTATTTTTGCGCGAGCCCTAAGTTGGATACAAAGGATCAGCGCAAAAGGGAGAATGGAGAGTGCATACCAAATCAATTTTGAAACCGGTAGCTATTGGAAGTCAACCAGTTTCTATAATGTATAGCTCGCTGAACAGATTTTTTGCTATTGCGCTGGTGATTATGTGTGGGGGTATCACCGGTTGTTCGCGCGCCCCGGATGTAACTGAAGCAGATTGAAAACGTCAGTGCATTCAAACATTGCATTTGATCACCCCATCGTTGAGCATGTGGTCCATGCAAAAAAATGGGTTTTGCTCTTCGTCCTGATACTTTTGTTTGATATGTAAGATCTCATCCTGCACGGAAAAAAAAGCATCCACCACATCAGGATCAAAATGATTGCCACGCCCTTGCTCAATTATCCGGTTGGATTTATTAATTGAAAAGGCCTCTTTATATGGTCGCTTGGACGTTAGCGCATCAAAAACATCCGCTATTGCAATAATACGGCCGGCAAGTGGTATCTGTTTAGCTCTCAGACCATTGGGATAACCGGAACCATCCCATTTTTCATGGTGCGTCATAGCGATCATCGCCCCCATGCGCACAAATCCAATTTTAGAGCCTTTCAAAATATTGCCACCAATAATGGTGTGTGTTTTCATAATGTCCCACTCTTTGGCGTATAGCTTGCCAGGTTTGAGCAAAATCTTGTCAGATATTCCGATTTTGCCGATATCATGCATGGGAGCGGCATAAAGAATGGTTTCAACAGTTTTTTGAGCCAATCCCATCTTTTGGGCGATGACGGCTGAATAATGGCTCATCCGTTTAATATGAGCACCGGTTTCATTGTCCCGATACTCTGAGGCCGCACTCAACCGCCATATAATCTCAAGAGACGCATCTTTAAGCTGCACCGTCCTGAGTGCAACCATTTTTTCTAGAGATGCCCGGTAATCACTCAACTGATCGTTCAATTGCTTGATCTTCAGATGAGAACGAATCCTGGCAAGAATTTCTTCAGGTTTAGCGGTTTTCGACAAAAAATCATTCACACCGAGATCCATGGCCTTAACGTGGTTTTGACTGCTGTCAAGACCGGTAATCAATATGATCGGTATTTCACGCGTTTCCGGATTGTTTTTTAAATGGGTTGCAACCTCAAACCCGTCAAACATTGGCATTGAAAGATCAAGCATGATAAGATCGGGAAGATTGTCGACGATTTTATCAAAGGCTTCTTGGCCGCCGTTGGCAACAAAAACATTGTACCCTGAGCGGCCAAGAATACGGCGCATCATTCGTTGAATACCAGGATCATCGTCGACCACCAAAATATCTGACGTGGCTTGACCTCTCATAACATCTTACTTTTCAACCAAATGAATTTACATTAGATTCTTTAATGCTTGGCTATTGCGACTCAGGCCAGGTATGTGCAAGCGAAGGCGAGTTCCGTTGGAATATCAAATATTAAATCGGCTATAAATTTATAATCTTTAGGAATTATCGCATGCCCTCAATTTTTTATAACGCCTTTATCGTATTGAAGTTTATGAAGCATTTGACAAACAAGCATCACGATGATCTTGCTGAAATAGTAAAAAAGTCTCGCCGGTAGCCAGGTGGCATGTCAATCTTGGTGGCAGGTTTGAGTTCAACTCAAAAAAAATGCCAAATATTATGGTATAATATTTGCCTTGGAGGCGGTTGTCACAAACTTGTCAAATTGACAATGGGGATCCTACCGGACTTTTCGGAGTTTTTGGAAAAAACCCATCTTGAAAATATTAATATAATATCAACAACTTGCATAAACAAAAGGATTGATAAACCCTGTTCGTATGAGCATATTTCGTTCAAAATAAAGATATGCGGTTACCCCGGCATGCCGTCAAACCGGTTTTGACACGTCACTGATCATGCGCTATGGTAACTGACCTTAAAGAATTTCAATAAAAGGAAACTTTTTATGTGTTTGATATCAAAAGCCATTGTGACAATAGCGGCCAATTTACGGGACGCGGCGGCTGAATCATAGCGGTATCATTGCCTAACCCACCGGCGCCATCCGCATTCAAATGGCGGGAGGATCATCCCCCCATGAAGAATCACGCGGTTTAGGGCTTGCCCGAAAATTACGGGAAGCGGCCCGGATGGCCGGCCACCTGTTCTTACACCTCCTGAGCCCCATGGTTCAAAGAGGTGAATGATTTCTTATTTCTCCGCCCCGCTCTCTAATTGCGCAGCAAACACGTCATCTAAAAATACGGCAGCCACAAGGGTCCGCCCATGCGGCCCCTTGATCATTTATAGCTGCATCTTCGAAACAGTATGGATCAGTTGTGCATGACTGATACGTAAACTGCGAGCAAAACCATGGAGTGAGATATCATGACACTTGAACATATGGGATGGAACGATTTTTTCCGGAGCAACTACGACCAATTGGCGGACAAGACCCTCACCCCGGCCCGGGTGACCGGTGTGAAGAAAAACTGCTTTTCGGTTTTCACCGGCAAGGAGGAGTATTTGGCCACCGCCTCGGGACGCCTCTATCGTGGGGCCGGCGACACGTCGCTTTTTCCCGCCACCGGCGACTGGGTGACAATCAAAGAGCGCGTGATCACCGGCGTAATGCCCCGGCAAAATGCCCTGTCACGGGGTGCCTCGGGAAATCGGGGCAAGCGGGTCGCACTGCCGACGCAGGTCCAGGTGATTGCGGCGAATATCGATACGGTCTTTATCGTTTGCGGATTGGACAGGGACTATAATATTCGGCGTATCGAAAGATACCTGACCCTCGTTTACAACAGCGGATGCGCACCGGCCATTATTCTCAACAAGGGGGATCTTCACCCGGATGCGGGCCGATTCGTGGATGAGGTGGGCGCGGTGGCTTTTGGTGTGCCGGTCCACCCGGTCTCCGCAAAAGACGGGATGGGGATGGAGGCGCTGGATGCCTACCTGGCGCCCGGCAAAACCGTTGCCCTGGTGGGGTCTTCCGGCGTGGGCAAATCAACCCTCGTGAACCGGTTGACCGGAGAGGCCATCCGGGCCACCCGGCAGGTAAGCGCCAACGATGGCAAGGGCGTTCACACCACCACGTCACGGGACCTGATCCGGCTGCCCGGCGGCGGCATGCTCATCGACAATCCCGGTATGCGGGAAATCGCCCTCTGGTTGGACGATGGCGGTATCGACACGGCCTTTGCGGAGATCGAAGCCTGGGCGCCCGGGTGCCGCTTTTCCGATTGCACCCATCAGCACGAACCCGGATGCAGGGTCCGGCACGCCGTCCTGTCCGGCGAACTTTCTCCCGGCCGCCTGGAAAGCTACCTCAAAATGAAACGCGAGCTTGAGTATCTTGCCCAGCGGGAACACAAAAGCGCGGACAGGGTGGAAAAGGAGCGTTGGAAAGGCGTCGCCCTCAAATTGAAGAAAATGAACAAAGGCGGAAAGCGATGGCCGCGGCAGTCAGGATAACCGTTTATTGAAAACCGTTGTGAGCGCAGAATGGCATCGTCTCAAAACGCAACGGCTGGATTCGGGCCTTCGCGGGAATGACGGTTGGCATAGCCGTCTGATATCGTCATTCCCGTGAAGTTACCCCTAACGTTGCAAAAGTCAGAGGACGAAAGAGCCAAGGCGGCGTGGGTGAAGCCGTTGTGCTTCTACTGCGAACCCGCGGCAACACCGGATCCGGTGTCCTCCGGCTTTGCCGAAGGGTAAAAAAGATGGCTTGAAACAGACCCGATCCTTAAGTGCACCATGGATAAATTGCCCGGTTGGGTCTCAATTCCTGCGTTGGCTCAATGGGCATAACCCTTTTCAATCCCCTGGCCGTCTTTTTTATACAACGTCGGGGTTAATTTGGACCAGGAACCATCGCATAGGGGTCACCCGGCCGGCGATCGAGGGCTTTTCGAATGATCTGCCCCAGGTATTCGATCTCAATGGGTTTGATGATGTATTCGCACCCCAGAAGGGATGCGGTCTGCTGATCGACTTTTTCGCTATACCCCGTACAGAGGATAACCGGCAGGCAGGGACGCAGTTGGCGGATCTGCTTGACGAGGTTTTCACCGGTCATTTTGGGCATGGCCACATCCGAGATGACCAGGTCGAATTCATCGGGAGCCGCTTTAAACCGTTCCAGGGCGCTTTTTGAGCTTGTAAAAATCTCAACTTTATAGCCCAAAAATTCCAACTGCCGTTGGGTTATGATCACAAACTTGGGTTCATCGTCCACAAGCAGAATACGCTCGCTGCCGGTAAGGGCCGTTGGGTCCGGCGGCGGCGCGGCTTT
>JBFFHG010000410.1:0-4395 GCA_041557055.1 Desulfosarcinaceae bacterium | reverse complement strand
CATGGGGCTTGAAATCGAACCGCGCCTCGGCTTGCCCCAGCCGCTCTTTTTATACGATTATCCGGCCGCCTGCGGGGCCTTGGCGCGCCTGAAGCCCGGCCGCGAAGAGGTGGCGGAACGTTTCGAACTTTACATGGGCGGCCTGGAATTGTGCAATGGTTTCAGTGAACTCAGTGATCCGGCCGAGCAGCGCCAAAGATTTGTGGATGAATCGAACCAGCGCCGCAGAGCCGGAAAAACGGTCTACCCGATGCCGGAACCATTTCTGGACGCACTGGAAAAGATGCCGGCGGCCACCGGCAATGCGCTGGGCCTGGACCGGCTGGTGATGTTGCTGCTGAACAAATCCAGCATCGACGACGTGGTCGCCTTTATTCCCGAAGAGCTGTAGACTCCCAAACACCACCATGATTTCCTGCGCTGGAAGGGGCGGCAGCCTTTTTGCTTTGGCCGGCGCAGCATGGCTAAAGTTTCGCCGCATATGTTCCGATAACTTACAAGCTGGTGATCCCAAAAGAGCTCTGATGATCGTCTGGCATCATGGATCGTACCGATTACCGGCGGCAGACGAAACGCAAAACAATTCAGCGTAAAAACAGAACGAAACACGGAGAGCCTGTGACCACGCGCTCAGCCAAAAATGAGGACCATGCCCTTGCGGCGGACCCATCAGCCGGGAAACATGCATCGCATTTTTTCAAAACCATTCTGGATGCCCTGCCCTGCCCGGTTTACTACAAAAACCGGGAAAGTGTCTTTCTCGGCTATAACAAGGCGTTTATCAATCAACTTCTGGGGCCGTCGGCCACCTCTCTGATTGGAAAATCGGTAGCGGATCTGAAAGGACGCATCCCCGATGATTATATCAGAATCTACATGGCCAAAGACACCGAGCTGTTGACAATGAAAATCGACCAGCTCTTTGATGCCCCGATCCTGTGCGGCGACGGCGTCACCCGGCAATTTGCCTTTCATCAATCCGCGATCCGCTGTCCGGATACCGACACCACCTGTATTATCGGCCTTATGGTGGACATCACCGTCACCAAAAGGGCCGAATCCGAGCTTCGGCAATACAGAAACAAGCTTGAAGAGATGGTGGCCCAACGTTCTGCGGAACTGATAGATATCAACAAACGGCTCACCACTGAAATCGAAGAACGCCGCAAGGCTGAAAAAGCGATGATCGCCAATGAAGAGCGCTATCGCCGGATATTTGAAAACACCGGCACGGCCACTCTTCTCATCGAACCGGACATGACCATCTCCATGGCCAATGCCGGCGCTGAAAAGCTGGTTGGGTTGTCTCGCGACCAGTTCGTGCAACTTTCAAAAGCAACGGATTTTGTCACATACCCCCATCGTGAACGACTCGAACTGTATCATGAATTGCTGATCAGCAATGACCCCAATGCCCCGCGGCAATTTGAATTTCAAATCACGGATACAACCGACAGCATTCGGGATATTTTAGCCAACGTTCAATGGATGCCGGAAACCGGCCAAACCATCGCCTCCATGGTGGATATTACCGAAAGCAACAAGCTGCAGAAGGAGCGCCAGCGCCTGGCCGCCGTTATCGAACAATCGGATGAAGCGGTGATCATTACCGATAATCACGGCAGGGTGGAGTATGTCAACCCGGCCTTTGAAAAACTCTCGGGCTATGACCGGCGGGAATGTGTCGGCCAAACCATGGAGGCCCCCTTTCTCTGCGACCGGGACCGCCATATTTTCAAGCAGATGACCTTTATGGTGTCCAAGGATGATTCCTGGAGCGGAAGATTGGAAAACCAGCGCTGCGACGGCCAGAACTATATTGCCGACACGCGCATTTTCCCCATTTGCGATGAGAAGGGCAAGGCCGTCAATCTGGTCTGCATCAAAACCGACGTCACCCATGAAGTGCTGTTGGAAAAACAGCTTCAGCAATCCCAAAAAATGGAAGCCATCGGAACCTTGGCCGGAGGCATCGCCCATGACTTCAACAATATTTTGGGCGGCATCCAGGGGTATGCTGAAATTTCCATGCTCAAAGCCGGTGACGGCGAACTCAGACACAACCTGACGCGTATCCTGGATGGCTGCCAACGGGCCAGAGAGCTGGTTCAAAACATACTGACCTTCAGCCGCAAAAACGATGAAGAGACAAAACCGATTGAAATCAGTCTGATTATCAAAGAGGCGCTCAAGCTTTTGCGGGCCTCCATCCCATCAACCATTGAATTCAAGCAGCGCATCACCACCAAACCGAGCATTGTCCGCGCCACCCCCACCCAAATCCACCAGGTCATCATGAACCTGTGCACCAATGCAGCCCATGCCATGCAAAAAAACGGCGGCGTGCTGGTGGTCGAGTTGGAAAATTCGACCTTGACGCCGCCCCAATGTGAAGACAAACCGGCATTGGCGCCAGGCCCCTACAGCGTATTGACAATACGCGATACCGGTGAGGGCATCGATCCACGAAATCTGGAACGTATTTTTGAGCCCTATTTCACCACCAAAGAGCAAACCGGCGGCACCGGGATGGGACTCTCCATGGTTCATGGCATTGTTAAACATTTTGGGGGCACCATCGCGGTCTCAAGCCAACCGGGAAAAGGGACCGCCTTTACGATTCACTTTCCGCGGGTGGAAGATACGGCCGAAACCGAAAAGCCGGTCCAAGAGGTCCTGCCCAGAGGCAGGGAACGCATTCTGGTGGCCGATGATGAGCTTTTTATCCTGGAAATCATGACGGATATGCTGACCTCTCTGGGTTATGACGTTCAAACCGCCAATGGCGGTCTCAATGCCTGGGAACAATTCAGCAAAACCCCGGACGATTTCGACATTGTCATAGCGGACCTCACCATGCCCAAAATCACCGGCAAGCAATTGGCGCAAAAGATCAGGCAAAAACGCGGCGACCTGCCGATCATCCTCACCACGGGCATGAATCTCGACGACAGCGTTCAAAAAAACGAATTCAGCGAATTCGCCGCCGTACTGAACAAACCCCTGCTATATGGCGAACTGGCCAGAACCTTGCGAAGGGTTCTGGATGCCGCCCAAAGCGGCTGAGGCAGGTATTTGTCTTATCTTTCATCCCGGCGGAAATTGCCCCGTCATTTAAAACGCTCATCCGAACGCATACGCCGGCACAGCGTCTCTTTGCCTTCCAGCCAGCCGACGGCGGTCGCCCCGGGCGCATCAAAAGCAGGCACATAGGGTTTGATATCCAGCAGGGGGGTGCCGTCCAGGACATCGATGTTGCCCACGTGCAGGACATTATTTTCACGACCCGCCAGTGATACCACCGAGAGCCCGATGGGATTGGGACGGCGGGGCGCCCGGGTGGCAAACACGCCCCGGCGCTGATCATCGAGAAAGGGTTTTACTTTCAAATCAAACCCTTCAGACCGGTGAAAGGCATAAATCAAAATCAGATGGGAAAACCCCTCGATATCGGCCAAACCGCCGGCGTATTGCGGATCGACCACCACCTGCCCGGTGACCGTCTCAGCACCGGCCGGCTGGATCGGCATTCCCTCAACACATTTAAAAGGCGTTCGAATGACGCCGATGGGATTAAAAACGATTGTGTCCATATCGATCCATACCTCCTTTGCTCAGGGCCTGTCAAAAACAGTGACGTAAAAAACAAACAGGCCTGCCAGAACCAACAGAAACCCCAGGCTGAACACCAGCCGCAATTGGAAAAAATCCATCATCAGGCCGGCCAGCACCGCTCCCGTGAGCATGCCCATGCTGTGAGCCATGGTCAGCACGGCCATCACCGACCCCATGGACTTGGTCTGCTGGCCTTTTAACACCGCCACCGCCATCATGGCCGGCATGGCGATGCCGCCCCCCAGGCCGAAGGCCACACTGCCGGCAAAAAGATGGGCAAAGCTGTCCGCCCATTGGAAGGAGAGCAGCGCCAGGCCGGCCAACAGGCCGCCGGCCAGCACCATGGATTTGCGGTTGATCCGGTCGGACAGATAACCCATGGGGGCCTGGACCACGCCGGTTATCAGCACACCGAGCATCACCAGGAATCCGATCTGCGAACTGTTGAGATGAAATTCGGCATCCCCCAGAATCGGCAGAAAGCCCCAGATGATGCTGATACCCGCGGTGTAGGTGAATCGAAATACGGAAATCCCGATGACCGTCCGGTCTCCGATGATGGCTCCCCAGGCCAGCGGGGGGCTTGCTTTACGCAAAACAGCCTCGTCCGCGGTGGCCGGAAGGAACCAGAAGGTGAGTCCGGCGCCCACCAGCGCCAGCCCCCCCATGCAAACAAAAGCGGCTTGCAGGCTGATATAGTCATTGATGATGCCGCCGATCACCGGCCCCAGGCTCAGACCGAAAAACAGGGACATATTGAAAACCCCCATCACAAAGCCT
>JBFFHG010000409.1:0-4395 GCA_041557055.1 Desulfosarcinaceae bacterium | reverse complement strand
GGCCGGAAAACAATCATCCCGATGCAATGCCGTCGCTGCCAAAGCGCATCGCAGATTGTCCCTGGTCTATATCTTTGTTGGCTTGGGGCTGTGGATCTGGTATCTGATGGGATAGGCCCGCGCCCCGGGAAAACCATGGCTGCTTTCCGGGGGCATGACACTGACAGCAGCATATGACCAGGAAGAAGGAAGGGATCACAGCAATGAAAGCAATCTGGCTAAGCGCCCTTAAAAAGGATGAGGCCGTCGTTCAGAAAACAATGGCCCAGTTCAAAACTTACGGGCTCCAACTTCAAGGTCATTTCTGGCAGAACGACAACGCCAAGATGGGCTGGCTGGCGCCCAAGGATGAGCTTCTCAAGGCCGATGCGGCCATGTGGGTCATTCTGGGCAGCCGGCAAGAGTTGCACAACAGTGAGTTGCGCTACGGCCTGTCGTTGCTGGCCCTGACGGTGCAGGCCCAAAAGGGGACCGCCTTTCCCATCGTGATTCTGCAAACCGAGGGCGATCCCCTTGCAAGCGAAGAACTTCCCACCCCTTTGCAGGGGGCCCTTGTGCTGCCCGCAGGTGGTGCGGCCACACCGGCCAAGCTGGTGGCCAAATTTCACGCCAAACCGCCGTCAATACCCGCTGCCTACCATCTGGACATGGTGGGCAATGAACAACTCGGCCAGTGGCTGCAAATCTATCCCACTGCCCATGCCTGGCCCGGGATTATCTTTGCCGTGGATGCCGGCGAAATCGTCTTTCAGGCCGTGGGGCCTCCAGGTAAGCTGCCCAAAAAAACCACCTTGAATTTCGCCATGCAGGGCCTCAAGCTGGAGATGGACGGCGCAGCGTTCACCGCCTGGGCCACCCAAAACCCAATCTCCGGCGAAAATGCCTATTTCATTAAAATCAACGGCGCCCCCAAAACCCTGTTGTTCGGGCCGTACACGGAAGAGGGCGCGGTGGAGATGTACACTGTTCGACTCTCTTAATGACCATCAGGGGCCATGGGGTTAATGGCGCGATCAGGGTTTTGTTCTACTTTTTCGAGTATATGCCAGACTTTTGATTCCGGCAGCCATTCAACTGTTCCGCGGCCGACATCGTAAATGGCGCCCACTACTTTTGCAGCGCCTTCGTTGACCATATTGCGGACGGCCGGGCTGACCATGAACAGATCTTCAATGGCCTGCCACACGTTCTCCTTGATGGCATAGGGGATTATCTCTTCACTGCTTTTGTTCGGGTGAAGATGCATGGCCCGTCTCACAGCCGGCTCTATGTTATCCACCAACGCCGGAATGTTTCTTTCCAGGGCATGCCCATGTCCATGGAGCGCCTGGGTTACAGCCGTCACTGCTCCGCATTGGGTGTGGCCGAGCACAACCAGAAGCGGGGTGTGAACATGGGCCAGACCGTATTCTATGGACCCCGCCTCGTCACCGTCGCAAACATTGCCGGCCACCCGGACGACAAAAATATCCATGATTCCCGCATCAAAGATAAGTTCCACGGGAACGCGGGAATCGGAACAGGTAATGATGGTGGCGTAGGCGTGGTCGGACTGATTTTCCGAACCGGCCTGGCGCAATCGCAAGGCATCGGTATGGGGATGTATGGACCGGCCGCTGACAAACCGTGCGTTGCCCTCTTGCAAAAGCGCAACAGCTTGATCGGAATCCGGTTTGGGATGGGGCCCGGCTTTTTTTGTGATCAAATTGCTCCCTGAACAGGCGCAAAGAAGCAGAAAACATTGGATGATAACGATCGGTCGAGTAAAGAAAATCATGGTATGGTTCCTTTTTATCTGTGTGTGCGGCCAAACCGTCAAAATTTGAATTTATTTTTGCGCGGCCCCTAAGGGCCGTGGCTGTTGCGGCAAACCGTGGCCCCTTGATTTTATCTATCCGTCAACGTTTTTAGAAAAGAGACGATCCACATCTCTTCCGTTGGGCTCAGACCCAGATTGCCGAGTTCCGTGGCGTTGACGTTTTCCGGAACATCCGGTGGGATTTCGTACCAAGCACTGCCGGGAACATCGCGCATGTTGTAGAAGTTGACGATTTCGCTCAGGGTGGCAAAGTAGCCGTTGTGACCGTATGGGGCTGACTTTGACACGTTGCGCAGGGTGGGCACTTTGAACTTGCCGTTCTGATCAGCCTCACCAAGCCTGGCCCCCAGGCCAAGGTCCGGCGGAGCGCCGCCGGCCAGTTCGTACACGCGCGGATTGGTTGGAATCCCAATGTTGTCATAGGAGTAATCGGTAAAAAGCGGCGGGATCACACCCGGTTCAAAATCGGTACTCACATGGCAGGCGGCGCAGTTGCCCTTGCCGTTGAAAAGGGCCAGTCCCTTGAGTTGGCCGGCAGACAATATGTTTTGGGGCAGGGTTGAAAGATCCGTGCTTTCGGTGATGGTGCTGACATTGATCCCTGCTCCCATGCAGGCCTCCCGGAACAGATCGAACTTGGAATTGAAGCGGGTGACCTCCCCGGAGCGCTCAAAGTCGGCAATGGCTCGGGCGATATTGTTGTAGGTGCCGCCGACATCCGTCCAGTCCGTGTCCGGATACACCCTCATAAACAGATCGGCATATTTGGAAACCGCCACCCGGGCGACCACCTCGTCAGGTGTCAAGCCCATCTCCACAGGGTTCTGAAAAGGGCCCCGGGCTTGTTCCGCCAGGGGATCGCCCATCTCTTCACCCGTTGCCCGGCCGTCCCAGAACATGCCGCCCACATAGCCTCCCACGGCGTCATCCCATCCGAAAATCGGGCTGAAGCCGGCATAGGCTGAAGTGGGGGCGTTGCGACCGCCGTAGAGTGCGGGGTCTGATCCTTGGGAAACCGGGAACAGATAGGGTTCGCGGCGGTTGACCGGATCAGCGAACCCGGCCGATTGGTGGTGGCAGGTCATGCAGGACTGGTTGAATTTGAGGGATAGATTGGTGTCACGGTAAATCAAGCCGCCAAGTGTTTCGATATCCGTCAAGGCATACCCTGTTGAGACCGATATTGCCACGGCCGTTACCAGGGCAAGTCCACAGATCAATTTTTTACACATCATTTGTCTCCTCGCTGTGATTCATGATTAAAGGTTGCGTGTGTTCAAGATCCTGTAAGAGTATTTTTACCCGCAAATCAATCGGGGCCGGAGCGATGAATATTGCGTAAATCAGAGGAGAAATGGCGTTGACCGGAGATATCGCTCATTGGGATAAAGGCTTGCCGATATTATAACTATAGGCCATTTTGACCCCGGCCGACAGTAGGGAAATCCTAAAATCAGGCTTCCAAAATCCTAAATTTAAAAAACGTTACTCCTGCACAGAGGTAAGTCCTTCGCGAATGGCGAATTTTGTCAGTTGGGCGATACTGTGAAGATCGAGTTTGCGCATGATGCCTTTGCGGCGGGCTTCCACGGTTTTGACACTGACGTTCAGCGATTCGGCAATTTGACGGGTTGTCCGTCCCTCCGCGATCATCTGCAGGGCTTCACGCTCTTTGACCGTAAGAGATGTATCCAAAGAGATCAACTCCAGAGGCAGATGGCGGATGCAGTCCCTGATCACGGTGTCGGAGATTTTGGGACTCAGATAAAGCTGGTTGTTACGGACTGCGTCGATGGCGCGGATCAGATCCTGAAAGGCGTCTTCCTTCAGCATATACCCCTTTGCACCGGCCTTGAGCATGCCCAGCACATAGCGGCGGTCCGAGTGCATGGAGAGGCCGATGACCTTGACCCCCGGCACCGCCTCGATACACATGCGGGTGGCGTCAATGCCGTTCAGATCGGGCATACGGATATCCATAATGACGATTTCGGGAGCGTGTTTGCGAGTCAACCGGACGGCCTCCCGCCCGGATTCCGCATGAGCCACCACCGCATATTCCGTTTGGGCTTCGATAAGGCTGCATAGGCCCTCCCGGACAATCTTATGGTCGTCGGCCAGTAGTAGACGAAGTGTCATAGGGCATGCCTCCAGAGCTGATAGGATATGGTAGCGTCGTTGTCGGTTGAGATATGCTGAAAAGTTCGCCGGATAAGCTAAAAGAACACATTTAGCTCAAAAAGGTTACATCACCAAGACTTTTTTTCTAAAACAGTACCGGCCCAAATCATCCTTAAAGGCGTTCACGATGTTTTGGGCGTAGTTCAAAAGGGATCAACCGAAGACAGTGGGAGGGGGCTATCTCAAAAAGCAATTTACATTTTCAGTACTCCGGCAGCGTCTGGAGTTTCCGGTAAAGGGTTTTTCGACCGATACCGAGAATCTCCGCCGCCCGGGTCCGGCTGCCTCCAACGAATTGCAGCACTGCAAGGATGTGCTGCCGTTCGACCGTATTCAAGGGCAGAAAGGGACTGTCAGGGGGGACACCCGCAACACGACCGGCGAGTTCCTGTGGC